>NZ_JABDWM010000010.1:0-245540 GCF_019685295.1 Rhizobium sp. NLR22b | reverse complement strand
TTGCATGCCGCTTCAACCCGGAACTCAGCGCCAAATACGACCTCCTCATCAAAGCCGGCAAGCCGCCGAAGGTCGCCATCACAGCCATCATGCGAAAGATCATCCTGCTGGCAAACGCACTCCTGCGTCCTCCGTGCAAACGGCGGCAACGGGTTGAAGATCGGACATTAATCATTCGTCATTGTACGACACCGGCCTTGCGTAGCCCCTCCACGACAAGCTCGAAATCGGCGGGGTTCTTAAAGGGCAAGACTTTGCGGCGGTATTCCAGGGAGTATTCGGGATTGACCCGCAGCACTTCTTGCCACGTCGCGCGAGCCTCTTCGAAACGGCCGAGGTGCCCGTAACAGGCGGCCAAAAGCGCACGCGAGACATCAGTAACGGGGTTGCGGCTCACGCGCTGCAGCAATAGTTCGACGGCCTCTTGGTACCTTCTCAGTTGAAACAGAGCCAAGGCCTGAAAGTGCAGGACGACATCAGGAAAGTACGGGTTCAAGATCCTCGCCCGATCGAAACAGGCGAGTGCCTCCTCGGCTCTGCCTGAATAGATTAGTGCCTCGCCGAGGCTGACCTGCCCTTCAGCGAAGTTCGGATTGAGGACTATCGCGCGCTCGGCCTCGTTGATGGCTCTATCGTGCTGTCGCGAGTAAAGCTTGAGCACGCTCAGCGCCCAGTGTGCAACAGGATCGTTATCATCCCGCGCTACCGCCAGCGTCGCAGCCTCTTCAGCTTGCTCGATAGAGCGTTGCGGCGACGCGCTCCACCGGTTCAGGTAGTCGAGCCCGTGGGTAAGGGCGAGGAAGGCGTGCGCCGAGGCGAAGTCCGGGTCCAGTTCGACGGCACGTCGCAAAAGTTTGCGGGCGTCGCTGTTCGTCTGCTTCGTCAGCCGGTGCCACAGTTCCCGGCCACGCAGGAAGCAGTCATACGCCTCAGGGCGCCCGGTCTGCCCCGGCACCAGTCTTTTTCGATCCCCCTCTGTCAGGTTGACCGCCAGCGCATCGACGATCTGCTGCGTTACATCGTCCTGAACCGCGAATATGTCGGTTAGGTCGCGATCGAACCGCTCCGCCCATAAATGTCCGCCGGTGGTCGCGTCGATGAGCTGCGCGGTGATGCGTACCCTGTTCCCCGATTTGCGTACGCTGCCCTCAAGAACATGCCGCACGCCGAGCTTCGTGCCCACCTCCTGCACCTGGACGTTCTTGCCCTTGAAGGTGAACGACGAATTGCGGGCGATGACGAAGAGCTGCGACAGTTTCGATAGCGCCGTGATAATGTCTTCCGAGATGCCGTCGGCGAAGTAGTCCTGTTCGGCGTCACCGCTCATGTTGGCGAAGGGCAGGACGGCTATCGACAGCTTCGGCGACGTTGCCGTCGCCGGTTGGCTCGTCCCGGTTTCGGAAGTCGCGGCAGCCTTGGTCCCGGCGCTGCCGACTTGCAGCGAATAGACCCGGATCGGTTCGGCGATGTTCTTGAGTTGCGTGGTGCCGAGATCGCTGACCGAGAGATCAAGCCTCGCCTTGACCTGGCGATAGGCATCCTCGGACAGGCAGATTGTGCCCGCCGCGGCGACGCCCTCCAATCGCGAGGCGATGTTGACGCCGTCGCCCATCAGATCGCCGTCGCTTTCCTCGACGACGTCGCCCAGATGGATACCAATCCGGAACTCGATGCGACGGTCCTGCGGCACGCCGTCATTGCGCTCAACCATACCGTTCTGCACCTCAATGGCGCAGCGCACGGCGTCCACGACGCTGCGGAACTCGACCAGCGCCCCGTCGCCGGTGCGCTTCACCACCCGGCCATGGTGCACGGCGATCGTCGGTTCGATGAGATCGCTGCGCAGTGCCCGTAACCTCGCCAAGGTGCGGTCCTCGTCGGCGCCGGCAAGCCGGCTGTACCCGACCACGTCTGCGGCCAGGATTGCAGCTAGCTTTCGGTTCTCGCTCATCGCGCCGTCTCCTCACTTCCAGAATAGCAGGGAGACAGAGGGCAAGAAAGAACTTCCAGCCGCGGCTTAGAGCGATCTTGGTTGAGATCGACTTTTCCAATGGCTCATGGACGCACCCGACGTTGAAGCTCCACGCAATGGTGCATCAAGCTTGGAAAATATCCCCGAAACAGGAAAGCAATGGGCATTCGACCGGCCCTTCCCCTTTCACTCTTGACCTCAAGCATGCTTGAGGAATTACAGAACTGCCTGCAGATCCGATGCAGGAGATATAGATGAGCGGAGCTTTCTATCGTATCGACAAGTTCATCGTGCCGGCGGCGGCGCGTGAGGAATTTCTTGTCAAAGTGATGATGACCCACAAGCTGCTGGAGGCACAGGAGGGCTTCATCGAACACAAGGTGCTGGAGCAGGTGGCGGGTCCCGGCGAATTCAATTTCGTCACCATTGCCGAATGGCAGAATAACGAGGTCGTCGAGCGCGCGCGGGCAGCCGTGATGGCCGCCCATAAGGCCGCAAATTTCGATCCGCAGGAAATGTTTTCGCGTCTCGGCATTCGAGCCGATATCGCCAGTTACAAGCCTGTCGCCGCCTGAGCATGAGACGGCCGGCTCAGGCGCCGGCCGTCGCTCCCTCCCGGCGAAGCAGAAGATAGAACCGTCCGCAGAGCATGGCGGCCGCCGCCGCCAGCCCGACGAGGAAGCCGAACCAGATGCCGATGCCGCCCAGACCCAGCGGAAAAGCGAAGGCCCAGGCCAGGAAGAAGCCAATCGGCCAGTAAGCGATCAGCGCCATGATCATCGGCACGCGCGCGTCCTTCAGGCCGCGCAGCAATCCGTTGGCGATCACCTGCAGCCCATCCACCAGTTGGAAAAGCCCGGCAACGACGATCAGCGGCCCGGCATAGGCGAGCACCTCGGGCGCCTCGGGCGAACTGACGTCGAGGAACCAGCTGCCGAGGAATTGCGGCATGGTGGCAAAGAGCACCGAGCCCACCGCCGAAATGGCGCAGGCGAGGATGAACACCATGATCGAAGCCCGCACCAGCCCGTCATAATCGCCCTGCCCGTGCGCGACACCCACGCGCACCGTCGCCGCCTGGCTGAGGCCGAGTGGGATCATGAAGGCGATCGAGGCCCATTGCAGGGCAATGCCGTGGGCGGCAAGTTCGATCGTGCCGATATAGCCCATCAGCAGCGAGGCAACCGTGAAAAGGCTGACCTCGGCAAGGATGGTGACGCTGATCGGGAAACCGAGCCGGATGACTTCCAGCAGCGCATGCCAATCTGGCTTCCAGAACCGCACGAAGATCTCGTAGCGGCGCGTCTCCTCCCGCCTCTGCACGAAGGCAAGGATGAAGAGGAAACCAGCCGTCTGCACCACGACCGACACGATCGCCGCACCCTCGAGCCCCATCGCCGGAAAGCCGAAATGGCCGAGCACGAGGGCATAGGCGAAGAACGCGTTCATCACCAGCGTAACAATGGTGACGTTGAGGATGATGGCTGCCTTGCCGATGGCGCTGACCAGCGCGCGCATCACGTTGAAGAGCAGTGCCGGCAGCACGCCGAACTGACCGATCATGATATAGCCATGCGCGAGCTTGGCCACCTCGGGCTTCTGCTGCGCGAAGAGCAGGATCTGCTCGGAATTGAAGAAAGCGGGCTGCATGACGGCCCAATATCCAATCACCACCCACAGCCCCATGCGCAGCGATCGGCGCACAGAGACGACGTCGCCGCGACCATAGGCCTGCGCCACCATCGGAACGACGGCGATGGCAAAACCCGAACCGAAGATGAGGATGGTGAAAAGGAATTGAGCCGACAACACCATTGCCGCCAGATGCTCGGCGCCGAGGCGCCCGACGATCATCACGTCGGTGGTATTGATGCCGAGCTGAGCGAGCTGCGCGCCGATCAGCGGAATGCCGAGCGCCAGTGTTGCGCGGAAATGCGCCCCCCAACGATTATCGCTTGTCGGCGCAAGGCTGCGCGCGTCGATCGGCGTGTCCATGACACCAGTCCTGTGATTGAGATCGGCAACGCCCCGTAGTTGGCGCAAAAATATCACTGGGGCTTAAATCAAAGCCCCGCAAAGAACTACCCCAAAACAGGCAGATGATGAAAAATTCATCATACCATCACCATTTCTGATCGGTTCAGCCCACGCCTTCCAGCGCCTCGGCCGGCTTGCGGGCTCGAACCCTCGTGAGGAATACCCCGGCGGCCAGAACAATGAGCACGGCAGCCGTGAGATAAGGCGCACCGGCAAAGGTGACGGGCGCCTCAGGCCGCGTGAAATAGCCGAACATCTGCGTGAAGATCAGCGGCCCGACAATGGTGGTGATGCTGCTGAGGCTGGTCAGCGCGCCCTGCAACTCGCCCTGCGCCGAAGGCGGCACCTTGCCGGCGGCAATACTGCGCAGCGCCGGATCGGCGACGTTTTCGATGACCGTCGCCACGATGACGACATAAACCACCCAACCCTCCCAGGCGAAGGCATAGCCGGTCAGCCCCGCAGCGGAAAAGCAGAGGCCGAGAAGCGCGGTCTTCCATTCACCGAGCAGCGGCACGACGCGCGGCAGGACCAGCCCCATGACGAGTGCTGCGCCGATGCCGTAAATGCCGAGCGAAAGACCGATCTGGCCCTCGCTCCAGCCATAGCGATAGGTCGAGACGAAAGACCAGACCGAGGGATAGACGGCATGCGCCAGGAAAAACAGGAACATGACGAGGCTGACCCCGCCGATACCAGGGTAATGGCGCATCTGGCGCAACGCGCCGAGCGGATTGGCGCGTTTCCACTCGAAGTGGCGGCGGTTCTTCGCCTCCAGCGTTTCCGGCAGCAGAAAGCAGGCGGCAATGAAATTGAGAAGCGACAAAGCGGCAGCGCCGAGGAACGGCACGCGTGGGCCAAATTCCCCGAGGAATCCACCGATGACCGGGCCGATGGTGAAGCCGACGCCGAAGGCGATGCCGATCAGTCCGAAGTTCTTCGCCCGGTTCTCCTCCGTGCTGATATCGGCGATATAGGCCGAACAGGTGGCGAAGCTGCCGCCGCTGATGCCGGCCAGCACGCGGCCGACGAACAGCATCCAGAAGCTGGTGGCGATGCCGCAGATGAAATTGTCGATCGCGAAGGTCAGCACTGAAAGAAGAAGGATCGGCCGGCGGCCGAAACGGTCGGAGAGGTTTCCGAGCAGCGGCGCGAACAGGAACTGCATGCCGGCATAAACCAGCATCAGCCAGCCGCCGTCGATCGCCGCATCGCTGACACTGCCGCCGGTCAGTTGTTCCAGATAGGCGGGCAGCACCGGCATGATGATGGCGATGCCGATAATGTCAAGGAAGAGGATGATAAAGACCAGAAACAGGCCGCGGCGAACGAATTTGGGATCAAGCATGAAGCATCTCAACAGCAGTTATTTCTGAAAAGACGATCTCATCGCCGGAAAGTGACATAGCTCAGAAAAGAAACCGAAACAATCCGTGAACACTCCACAGCATTGTTGAGTTGTACGGGAAAATCGTCAGAGCCTCAACCGCCGGACGCGCACTGCTGTTTCCAATCGCCGAGGGGATGATTTCCCTTGCAATCGCCCCGGAGGCATCCAGATCAATCAAGGGATCGTGCATTGTGCATGCTCCCGCACAGCCTGTTCGGTGTCGTCCGATTATCACCCGGATGCGAAAGCGCTAAAACCGCATCGGCAGCGCTGCTTTGGCGTCGATGACCCGTCGCGCCAGGCTGGGCAACAAAGGAGAAGACAATGCAGACCTATCGTTTGGGACAGACCGGACCCGATGTCTCGGCCATCGGCCTCGGCTGCATGGGCATGTCGGGCATGTATGGTCCCGCCGACCGCGCGGAGAGCATTGCGACGATCCATGCCGCGCTCGATGCCGGCGTCAATCTGCTCGACACCGGCGATTTCTACGGCATGGGCCACAACGAAATGCTGGTCGGCGAGGCACTGAAGGGCCGCAGGCGCGAAGACGCTGTCATCAGCGTCAAGTTCGGCGCGCTTCGCGATCCCGCGGGCGGATGGAGCGGCATCGATGCCCGCCCGGCGGCCGTGAAGAATTTTCTCGCCTACACACTGCAGCGCCTCGGCGTCGACTATATCGACATCTACCGCCCTGCCCGCCTCGATCCGAATGTGCCGATCGAGGACACCGTCGGCGCGATCGCCGACCTGATCCAATCAGGCTACGTCAAACACATCGGTCTGTCGGAAGTCGGCGCCGAGACGATCCGTCGCGCCGCCGCCACCGCCCCGATTGTCGACCTGCAAATCGAATATTCGCTGATCTCGCGCGGGATCGAGGATCGCATCCTGCCGACGACGCGTGAACTCGGCATTTCGATTACCGCTTACGGCGTGCTTTCGCGCGGCCTGATCAGCGGCCATTGGCAGAAGGGCCAGGCCGCCGCCGGCGACTTCCGTACCCATAGTCCGCGCTTTCAGGAAGGCAATATCGATCAGAACCTCGCGCTGGTCGAGCAGCTGCGCGAGATCGCCCGAGCAAAAAGCGTCTCGGTCGCCCAGATCGCCATCGCCTGGGTCGCCGCCAAGGGCAAGGATATCGTCCCCCTCATCGGCGCCCGCCGCCGCGACCAGCTGACCGAGGCGCTCGGTTCACGCGCCGTCGACCTGTCGCCGGAGGATTTCGCCGCGATTGAACGCGCCGTGCCAAAGGACGCGGCCGCGGGCGGGCGTTATCCGGAACATATGCTGCAGCATATGGATAGTGAGAGGTAAGGCGCGAGGGGGGTACAGCCCCTCACCCTAACCCTCTCCCCTAAACGGGGCGAGGGAACGTGCCAGACGAGACTTGAGCGGGAAAACCGAGAGGCCGCGGCATATGCCCTTCGCCCCGCGTGCGGGGAGAAGGTGCCGGCAGGCGGATGAGGGGCATTTCAAACCGGCCCGGAAAACGTATCACACGCCGTCAGCTGCCCGCTATCGAAACCGCGCTTGAACCACCTGACACGCTGCGCTGAGGTGCCGTGGTTGAAGCTCTCGGGCACCACGTAACCCTGCGAGCGCTTCTGCAGCGTGTCGTCGCCGATCTGCTGGGCGGCGTTCAGCGCCTCCTCGAGATCACCGGCTTCCAAGATGCCCTTCTGCTGCGTGTATTTCCCCCAGATGCCGGCGAAGCAATCGGCCTGCAGCTCGACCCGCACCGACATCTTGTTGGCCTCCTCTTCGCTCATGCGCTGACGGGCCTGGTTGAACTTCGGCAGGATGCCGAGCAGGTTCTGCACGTGATGGCCGACCTCATGGGCAACGACATAGGCTTCGGCAAAATCGCCCGATGCGCCGAAGCGGTCAGACAGCTCCTGGAAGAACGCCGTGTCGAGATAGACCTTATGATCTCCAGGGCAATAAAACGGGCCAGTCGCGGCAGAAGCGAAACCGCAGGCCGACTGCGTCTGGTCGGAGAAAAGCACGAGCCGAGGCTCCTCGTAATCTCGGCCCTGTGCCTGGAAAATGCCGTTCCAAGTATCCTCGGTCTCGGCAAGGACGGTACGGACGAAGGCGGTCATTTCGTCATTGGCGGGCGTTCGAGCACCGGATTCGCTCTGCTCATAACCGGGACCGCTTGACATGTCGCCGGTCTCGAGCACCTGCAGCAGATCGACACCCATCATCTTGAAGATGAAATAGATGATGACGAGGAAAATGATGGTACCGATGCTCAAGCCGCCGCCGGCGCGGCGGACGCCGCCGCCCGAGGGAAAGCTGAAACCACCACCACGGCCAAAACCGCCGCCTGAGGGACTGCCGCGACGATCTTCGATATTGTCGGACTGACGCCGGCCTCTCCATTCCATTTTCGTTCTCCCCGGCAATGCCCGTGCTTGCGCTCAAGGAATTTATATAACCGCCGACAGGAGGAATTCCAGCGGCTTCAACCGCATGCAACACAGGCGGTTGAGCAGCTCACTTTTTCCTCGGGTTTGGTTGCGCCGGTCCCTTTTCTCCGCCACTTTTACCGCCGCCATGCGACTTGCCTTGGCCCTGACGTGCCAGCTCCTTATCCACGGTCTCCCGCGAGCCTTCCGCCGGTTCCTTGTCTTTCGGATCCATCATCACAGCTCCAGTTTCTCGGCTCGAAAACTTCAGGGAGAGGATATTGTTCCCTCAGCCCGGTCGGCCGCAGCCATGCCTCGACATGCGTCTCCCATCACGTAAAGAAGATGCGTCAACCGCTTGACGCGACTCCTGCTTTCGCTCTTCCTGTTAGAAGGGGAGAATGCGGGAGGAGACGGCGATGAAGGCGGTACGTCTGCAAGCGACGGGACAGTTGCATCTTTGCGAAGTCGAAAGGCCGGCACCAGGTCCGGGTGAATTGCTCGTCCGGATCGAGGCCTGCGGCATCTGCGGCACCGACCGCCATATCTTCCACGGCGAATTTCCGTCGAAGCCGCCGGTGACGCTCGGCCATGAATTCGCAGGCATCATCGAGACGGTCGGACCGGGTGTGACCGATTTCCGCCCCGGCATGCGCGTGACCGGCGATCCGAACATTTCCTGCGGCGGCTGCGAGGAATGCCGGCGCGGCCGCGTCAATCTCTGCCGGAACCTCCGGGCGATCGGCATTCACCGCGACGGCGGCTTCGCGGATTATGTCTGCATGCCGCAAAGCCAGGCCTTCGCGCTGCCTGCCGATCTGGATCCGCTCCACGGCGCCTTCTGCGAGCCGCTCGCCTGCTGCATTCACGGCGTCGATCTCGCCGGGCTGCAAGCCGGCGCCTCGGTCATCGTGCTCGGTGGCGGCGTGATCGGCCTGCTCACCCTTCAGTTGGCCAGGCTCGCCGGCGCGACTCGCGTCGTGCTGGTGACGCGGAGCCCTGGAAAACGCCGGCTGGCCGAAAGCCTCGGCGCCACGGCAACAGCGGATCCGGGCGACGGCGATATCATTGCCCGTCTCACCGACGCGGACGGACTGCTGCCCGGCGGCGCCGATGTCGTGTTCGAATGCGCCGGTGTCACGGATACCATGCAGCAGGCGCCCCGGCTTGCCCGCCGCGGCGGCAGCGCCGTCATTCTCGGCGTCATGCCGCAGGGAGCAAAGATCGAGATCGAGCCCTTCGACCTGCTGTTTCGCGAAGTCCGGCTGATAAGCTCCTTCGTCAACCCTTTCACCCATGGCCGCGCCGCCGATCTGATTGCCACCGGCAGGATCAAGGTCGAGCCGTTGATCTCCCGCAGGATCGGGCTCGCAGAAGCCCCGGAAGCGATCATCAATCCGGCGCGCGGCGGCGAAATCCGGGTGCTGGTCATCCCTGGACAGGAATAGCCCTTCGCGCCTATTCGGATTCCTGTCGATTCCGCGATTTATGGGGTTCCGTTTGCAAAAACATTTGCCTATAAGCCGCTTCTAGCCTGAAAAGACCCAGCATGCGCAACCGACCCGGTGATCTCCACCCTGGCCGGCTTTCTGCGCAGCCAGACAACGGATATCGCCCATGCCGAAGCGCCAAGACATCAAATCGATCCTCATCATCGGCGCGGGACCGATCGTCATTGGCCAGGCTTGCGAATTCGACTATTCCGGCACCCAGGCCTGCAAGGCGCTGAAGGAGGAAGGCTACCGCGTCATCCTCGTCAATTCCAACCCTGCGACGATTATGACCGATCCGGGTCTCGCCGACGCCACTTACGTCGAGCCGATCACCCCCGAAGTTGTTGCCAAGATCATCGCCAAGGAGCGCCCGGACGCACTGCTGCCGACCATGGGCGGCCAGACGGCACTGAACACCGCTCTCTCCCTGAAACGCATGGGCGTGCTCGACCGCTACAATGTCGAGATGATCGGCGCCAAGCCCGCCGCCATCGACATGGCCGAGGACCGCGCGCTGTTCCGCGAAGCCATGGCCCGCATCGGCCTGGAAACGCCGCGCTCGATGCTGGCAAACGCCACCGACATCAAGGATCTCGACCGCAAGACGCACGAGGCCGAGCGCAGCAAACTGCGCGAAAGCCTTTCCGGCCCCGACCTCGACAAGGCGCTGGACGAGCTGGAAAACCAGTGGAACCTCGGCGAGAGCGACCGCAAGCAGCGCTACCTGAACCACGCCATGGCGATCGCCGCCCAGGCGCTCGACCATGTCGGCCTGCCGGCCATCATCCGCCCCTCCTTCACCCTCGGCGGCACCGGCGGCGGCATTGCCTACAACCGCTCGGAATTCTTCGAGATCGTCGGCGGCGGCCTCGATGCTTCGCCGACCACCGAGGTGCTGATCGAAGAATCGGTGCTCGGCTGGAAGGAGTTTGAGATGGAAGTCGTCCGCGACACGGCGGACAACTGCATCATCATCTGCTCGATCGAGAATATCGATCCGATGGGCGTCCACACAGGCGATTCCATCACTGTCGCCCCGGCGCTGACGCTGACCGACAAGGAATACCAGATCATGCGCAACGCCTCGATCGCGGTGCTGCGCGAGATCGGCGTCGAGACCGGCGGCTCGAACGTCCAGTTCGCCGTCAATCCGAAAGATGGCCGCCTCGTCGTCATCGAAATGAACCCGCGCGTCTCGCGCTCCTCGGCACTCGCTTCCAAGGCCACCGGCTTCCCGATCGCCAAGGTCGCCGCCAAGCTCGCTATCGGCTACACGCTCGACGAGTTGGAAAACGACATCACCGGCGGCGCGACGCCGGCCTCCTTCGAGCCGTCGATCGATTATGTCGTCACCAAGATCCCGCGTTTCGCCTTCGAGAAATTCCCCGGCGCCTCGCCTGTTCTGACCACGGCCATGAAGTCGGTCGGCGAAGTCATGGCGATCGGCCGCACCTTTGCCGAATCGCTGCAGAAGGCGCTGCGTGGCCTCGAGACCGGCCTGACCGGCCTCGACGAAATCGAGATTCCCGACTTCGAGGAAGGCGAGTCCAGCCAGAACGCCATCCGCGCCGCCATAGGCACGCCGACGCCGGACCGCCTGCGCATGGTCGCCCAGGCGCTGCGCCAGGGCCTTACCATCGAAGAGGTGCATGAAGGCTGCAAGATCGACCCCTGGTTCATCGCCGAGCTCAAGAACATCGTCGACATGGAAGCCCGCATCCGCGAGCACGGCCTGCCCAATGATGCTGCCAACCTCCGCATGCTGAAGGCCATGGGCTTCTCCGACGCGCGCCTGGCGACGCTGACCGGCAAGCGCCCGAAGGAAGTCGCGGAACTGCGCAACGGCCTGAACGTCCGTCCGGTTTTCAAGCGCATCGACACCTGTGCGGCCGAATTCGCTTCGCCGACCGCCTATATGTATTCGACCTACGAGACGCCCTTCGTCGGCGCCGCCCGCTCGGAAGCTTTGGTGTCCGACCGCAAGAAGGTCGTCATCCTCGGCGGCGGCCCGAACCGAATAGGTCAGGGCATCGAGTTCGACTATTGCTGCTGCCATGCCGCCTTCGCGCTGAAGGATGCCGGTTATGAAGCGATCATGATCAACTGCAACCCGGAAACCGTGTCGACCGACTACGACACGTCGGACCGCCTCTATTTCGAGCCGCTGACGGCCGAAGACGTGATCGAAATACTGCGCGCCGAGCAGGAGAAGGGGCAAGTCGTCGGCGTCATCGTCCAGTTCGGCGGCCAGACGCCGCTGAAGCTTGCCGAGGCGCTCGAAAAGAACGGCATTCCGATCCTCGGCACCGCGCCTGATATGATCGACCTCGCCGAAGACCGCGACCGCTTCCAGAAGCTTCTGATGAAGCTCGACCTCAACCAGCCGAACAACGGCATCGCCTATTCGGTCGAGCAGGCCCGCCTCGTCGCCGCCGAAATCGGCTTCCCGCTTGTCGTTCGCCCGTCCTACGTACTCGGCGGCCGCGCCATGCAGATCCTGCATTCGGAGGGCCAGCTGCAGACCTACCTGCTGGACACGGTTCCGGAACTGGTGCCGGAGGACATCAAGCAGCGTTATCCCAACGACAAGACCGGCCAGATCAATACCCTGCTCGGCAAGAACCCGCTGCTCTTCGACAGCTACCTGACCCATGCGATCGAAGTCGACGTCGACTGCCTCTCCGACGGCACCGACGTCTATGTCGCCGGCATCATGGAGCACATCGAGGAAGCCGGCATCCATTCCGGCGACTCGGCCTGTTCGCTGCCGCCGCGCTCGTTGCCGGTCGAACTGCTCGACGAGCTGGAGCGCCAGGCGAAAGCCATGGCCAAGGCGCTCAATGTCGGCGGCCTGATGAACGTCCAGTTCGCCATCAAGGACGGCATCGTCTACGTGCTCGAGGTCAATCCGCGCGCTTCCCGCACCGTGCCCTTCGTCGCCAAGACCATCGGCGCGCCGATCGCCAAGATCGCCGCCCGTGTCATGGCCGGCGAGAAACTTGACGCCACCTTCGCCGCCTACGGGCCGAAGCCCGATCCGCGTAAGCTCACGCACATCGCCGTCAAGGAAGCCGTCTTCCCCTTCGCCCGCTTCCCCGGCGTCGACACGCTGCTCGGCCCGGAGATGCGCTCGACCGGCGAAGTGATCGGCCTCGACACCGATTTTGCACTGGCCTTCGCCAAGTCGCAGCTCGGCGCGGGCGTCGAACTGCCGCGTGACGGAACGGTTTTCGTCTCCGTGCGCGACGAGGACAAGCCGCGCGTGCTGCCGGCGATCCGCATCCTCGTCGAAGAAGGCTTCAAGGTGCTGGCAACTGGCGGCACCGCCCGCTTCCTCGGCGAAAACGGCATCACCGCCACCAAGATCAACAAGGTTCTGGAAGGCCGTCCGCATATCGAGGACGCCATCCGCAACCGCCAGGTCCAACTCGTCATCAACACCACCGACGGCAACAAGGCGATCTCGGACTCCAAGTCGCTGCGCCGTGCGACGCTGATGCAGAAGGTGCCCTATTACACGACGATGGCCGGCGCCGAAGCCGCCGCCCAGGCGATCAAGGCGCTGAAGGCCGGCAATCTCGAAGTGCGGCCGCTGCAAAGTTACTTCGCTTGAGACAGGGCAGCGCCACCGCTCGACGGGCAGTGGCGCGAACTCCACCGGAATCAATTTATCCGGCTGAGACCATAAGCCGCTGAACCTTCAGCATATCCACGCGAAACCGGGCCAGCTCCTCCGCCTTCAGTCGCTCGTCCGGAATGCGCAGCAGATAGGACGGATGCACCGTCACGAAGAGCGTGCGCCCTCCTTCGATCGCCATCGCCCTTCCCCTGACATCCTGCAGGCGCTCTTTGACATCGGTCAGCGCCGCAAGCGCCGTCGCCCCCAATGCGACAATCAGTTTCGGCTTGAGGAGCGCCATCTCGCGATCGAGCCACCAGCGGCAATGCTTCACCTCATTCATATTCGGCTTCTGATGGATGCGACGCTTGCCCCGCGGCTCGTATTTGAAATGCTTGACGGCATTGGTGACGTAGAGCCTCGAGCGGTCGATGCCCGCCTCCGATATCACCTGATCGAGAAGCCTGCCGGCGGGACCGACGAAGGGACGCCCGGAAATATCCTCCTGGTCGCCCGGCTGCTCGCCGACGAACATCACCTGCGCATCGCGCGGCCCCTCTCCGAATACCGTCCGCGTCGCATTTGCATGAAGCGGGCAGCGTGTGCAGACAGCGGCCTCCGCGCGCAGTGCTTCCAGCGTGCCCGCAGTAGCCGCTGGTTCTGCGGGGAGATTGCGCGCGGCCCGCTGCAAGCGGTCGTGAAACGGCAGCGACTGCGTCGCCTCCCGCGCCGCCATCTCCCGCACCTTGCTTTCGGCCGATGCAATCAAGCCAGGAATGAGGTCGGCCTCCGGCAGGTTCTTCCAGTATTTCTTCGGCATCTCCGCCTGCATCGCCTTCACCTTCAACCGCGCGGGGTTGAAGATGCTGGCATAGTAGGTTCGCCAGAGTTCGTCCGTGGCATCGGTGAGATTAGGCCTTTCGCATGGCTCGTCGGCAATCGTCAGCCGCTCGCCGTTCCAGGCCGCCGAGCCCTTGGGCGTGGCGATTAGCCAGTCCATGTCGCTGAAACGGCGCTGGAAAAAGGGAGCCGTGCGCCTGACGACATGATGGTCCGGCTCGAACCAGGCGAGGAATTTCCGACGACCTGCCGATACCGCGCCGACTTCCTTGAAACGGACGAAGGCCGTCATCTTGTGCGCGTCGCGCCGAATGTTCTTCGCCATCAGCCTGGCCCGCACAACATCCTCGTCGGAGGTCACCTCCAGCAGTTGCCGATCCAGCTGCAGCCTCCAGAGGAGACGGTACAGCAGAGAAAATCGCGCCGGATCGGAATGGCAGAGGACGGTCTCAGCAAGCTCGATGAAAGCGGGCGGCACCGTCATCGGCTTACGCGTTGTCGCAGGCGCTGGCGGCATGGCGTCCCGTTGAAACGACAGATCGGCCTCGGCGCTTTTTTCGCGCCAGTCGATCTCCTCGGGCAAGATGCCGGCTGCCGCCAAAACGCGTGCGGCATCGCGCCATTCGCCAAGATCTCCACGTCCTGCAAGCACGACCCGGCGCATCACAGCAAGGACAATTGTTCATGCTGCGGCTCGAACACGGCGCGCAGGTCCGGGCGGTCGACCAGCCGTCGCGGCGACCAGCCTTCCGCGGAGATGAAGGATTGGACTTTCTTGATCGAAACTCCGAGTCGGGAGAGATCATCAAGCCGCAGGCGACGAAAACAGCGCGCAGAGACGATCGCTTTCACGGTTTTGGTGCCGAGGCCCGGCACACGCAGCAACCGCTCGCGCTCGGCCTTGTTGATGTCGACGGGAAATTCGCCCCGGTTGGCAAGCGCCCAGGCAAGCTTCGGATCGAGATTGAGATCGAGCATGCCGTCCGCCTGGTTCGCAGTAATCTCCTCGATGCCGAAACCGTAGAACCGATAGAGCCAGTCGGCCTGGTAAAGCCGATGCTCGCGCATCAGCGGCGGCTTGATCAGCGGCAGGTTTTTCGAGGAGTCCGGGATGGGGCTGAAGGCGGAGTAATAGACGCGCCTCAGGCCATAGCTGCTGTAGAGCCGGCCGCTGCTCGCCAGAATAGTCGCGTCATTGGCCCCATCCGCCCCGACGATCATCTGCGTGCTCTGGCCGGCTGGCACGAAACGCTGGCGTTTCCCGGTCTTAAGCGTCGGTTCATCGGCAGCCTCGATCTTCGACCTGATATCCGCCATCGATCGTCTGATATTGACGGGCTTCTTTTCCGGCGCGAAACGGGAAATCCCGCTGTCGGTCGGCAGCTCGATATTGAGCGACAGCCGATCGGCATGAAGCCCCGCCTCCTCGAGCAGATGCGGCGACGCCTCGGGGATCGCTTTCAGATGGATATAGCCGCGGAAATTATGCGTCACCCGCAGCTCGCGGACGATGCGGACCATCTCCTCCATCGTGTAATCGGAAGAGCGAATGATGCCGGAGGAAAGGAAGAGGCCTTCGATATAGTTGCGTCGGTAGAATTCGAGCGTCAGCCAGACGACTTCCTCCGTCGTGAAGCGTGCGCGCTCGACATTGCTGGAGGAGCGATTGACGCAATAGGCACAGTCGTAGATGCAGAAATTGGTGAGCAGGATCTTCAGAAGCGAAATGCACCGTCCATCCGGAGCATAGGCATGGCAGATGCCGGATCCCTCGGTCGAACCCAGTCCGCCGCTTGCGCTCGAATCGCGTTTCACCGTGCCGCTGGAGGCACAGGAAGCATCGTATTTTGCGGCATCGGAAAGGATGGCCAAACGTTCGGTTAGCGACTTCTTCATTAGTATGTTCACTATATGTTCCATGGCGCAAAGTCAATCCCGGCGCGGCTGCCGCTCCCCCGTTTGGCACGCATCACCCGACGTACCAGCGGGTATCCGTTTCATTTATGCGAATTTTCTGGAAATCAGCCGTGGCGATCTGCTATAAGCATGCAACTATGATTGTGGCACGGTTCCGAAGTTCCTCTTCGGGACCTGTTTTCTTTTGTGTGTGCCTGACTGTGCTGACGCAAGACGGCGGCCGCAAGGAGTGAAGGACAGAAAAATGGTTGATAAGGTACCGATGACACAGGGTGGTTTCGTCAAGCTGCAGGAAGAGCTGCGCTGGCGTCAGCAGGAGGAGCGCCCCCGAATCATCGAGGCGATCGCCGAAGCCCGTGCTCATGGCGACCTTTCCGAAAATGCCGAATACCATGCCGCCAAGGAAGCCCAGAGCCACAATGAGGGCCGCATCACCGAGCTGGAAGACCTGACGGCCCGCGCCGAGGTCATCGACCTCACGAAAATGTCCGGCGACAAGATCAAGTTCGGCGCCAAGGTGAAGCTCGTTGACGAGGACACCGAGGAAGAAAAGACCTACCAGATCGTTGGCGACCAGGAAGCCGACGTCAAGGCCGGCCGCATCTCCATCTCCTCCCCGATCGCCCGTGCGCTGATCGGCAAGGAAGTCGGCGATTCCATCGAGGTCAATGCGCCGGGCGGCTCCAAGGCCTACGAAATCCTACAGGTTTCCTGGGGCTGATCGCCCGTCAGACACGAGACCCATTCCTTGCCGGATATTCGTGACGTCGAGATCATCGCGCCCAACTTCAAGCGCCGGCTCTCCGGCGTCACGTCGACCATCGTTCAGCTCATCCCATGCCAGATCTGGCTTGGGATGCGCATAGCGACGCTCGGCCCCGGCCTGCCGGAGGGCTTGGCCAAACTGAGATGGGCGCAGCTTTTCGGGCTGTGGCGTCCGCCGGCCAAGCGACGTCACCGCGTCTGGCACGCCCGCCGCAACAATGAGATGGCCGTCGGCATCCTGCTTCGCCATGTCCTGCGCATGCCGCTGAAGCTGCTCTTCACTTCGGCGGCGCAACGCCGTCACACCGCCTATACGAAATGGCTGATCCGCCGCATGGACGCGGTGATCGCGACCAGTGACCGCTCAGGCTCCTTCCTCGAAGTGCCTCACACTGTCATCCAGCACGGCGTCGACCTTTCTCTCTTTCACCCACCGGAAACCGCCGACGACGGCATAACCGCGACCGGCCTGCCCGGCCGCTATCTCGTCGGCTGCTTCGGCCGCGTGCGCCATCAGAAAGGCACCGATCTATTCGTTAAGGCGA
This sequence comes from Rhizobium sp. NLR22b, assembly GCF_019685295.1. Classification (NCBI taxonomy): domain Bacteria; kingdom Pseudomonadati; phylum Pseudomonadota; class Alphaproteobacteria; order Hyphomicrobiales; family Rhizobiaceae; genus Rhizobium; species Rhizobium sp. NLR22b. The sequence goes on along the minus strand of NZ_JABDWM010000010.1, from coordinate 228,548 downwards.
TGATCGAGCTCTTGCCGCAGCATCCGGAATGGACAGCCGTCGTCTCCGGCCGCGTGACGGCCGAGCACACCGCCTTCGCCGAAAAGCTCAAGGCCGATGTCGCCGCCGCCGGGCTCACCGACCGCATCCTGTTTCTCGGCGAAGTGCCTGATATCAAGGTCTGGTATCGCCGCCTGACGCTCTACGTCGCCCCTTCCCGCAACGAGGGTTTCGGCTTGACGCCGCTCGAAGCCATGGCCTCGCGGACGGCCGTAGTGGCATCGGATGCGGGCGCCTATGCCGAACTCATTGCCGAGGGCGAGACCGGTTCGGTCGTGGCTGCAGGCGATGGCGAAGCGCTGACGCGGGCAATCGCCCCCTATATCGCAGATCCGGCGCTGGCGATCGTGCATGGCGAGAATGCATTGCGTCATGTCCGGGCGAATTTCGCGCTGGAGAAGGAAGCAAAAGCGATTGGCGCTGTTTACGATCGCCTTCTCGGCGACAACAGTGGTTAAAGCCGAAACGGGAAACTGCCTGCTGAAAAAGCCGGCCAACTTCTCCTTCGTCATGCTCAGGCTTCCCGAGCATCTGCCTCCGTTTGATAGGGCAGCAGATCCTTCGGCACAACAAGGCCGAGGATGACGTCGACTAGAGAACGAGAGTTATCAACGAGCGAACGGCCCATCGGATGACGGGCCGCTGCAAATATCCAAGAATGGCGAACAGGTCGGCCTGTTATTCCGCCGGCTGAAGTCCGGCAGCCGGAGCGCCCTGTTCTGCCTGGCCGCCCAGCGCTCTGGCGAGCTGCGCCGTATCCAGCTCGTTTTCCCAACGGGCAACGACGATCGTCGCGACCGCATTGCCGACGAGGTTGGTCAGCGCCCGGCACTCCGACATGAAGCGATCGATGCCGAGGATGAGCGCCATGCCGGCGACCGGCACGGAGGGCACGACGGAGAGCGTCGCGGCAAGGGTGATGAAGCCGGCGCCGGTGATGCCGGCAGCACCCTTGGAGCTCAGCATCGCTACCAGCAGCAGCAGGATCTGGTCACCCCAGGAGAGATTGATGCCGGTCGCCTGGGCAATGAAGAGGGCTGCCAGCGTCATGTAGATATTGGTGCCGTCGAGGTTGAAGGAATAGCCGGTGGGGATGACGAGGCCGACGACCGAGCGCTTGCAGCCGGCCTTTTCCATCTTGTTCATCAGTCCCGGAAGTGCGGCTTCGGAAGACGAGGTGCCGAGAACCAGCAGCAATTCTTCCTTGATGTAGCGCAGCAGCACCAGGATCGAGAAGCCGTTATAGCGGGCGACGGCGCCGAGCACGACAAGGACGAAGAGCAGCGAGGTGAGGTAGAAGGTGCCGATCAGCATGGCGAGGTTGGCGATCGATCCGACGCCGTACTTGCCGATCGTGAAGGCCATGGCGCCGAAGGCGCCGATCGGGGCGGCCTTCATCAGGATGGCAACGAGCTTGAAGACGGGGGCCGTCAGGGCGTTGAGGAAATTGACGACCTGCTCGCCCTTTTCGCCAACCATGGCGAGCGCGATGCCGAAGAGCACCGAGAAGAACAGCACCTGCAGAATATCGCCATCGGCAAAGGCGCCGACGATCGTCGACGGGATGATATTCGTCAGGAAGCCGACGATGCTCTGCTCATGCGCCTTATCGGCAAAGGTGGCGACGGCCTTCGGGTCGAGGGATGCCGGATCGATGTTCATGCCGGCGCCGGGCTGGACGACGTTGGCGACGATCATGCCGATGACGAGCGCCAGCGTCGAGAAGGTCAGGAAGTAGAGCATCGCCTTGCCAGCGACGCGGCCGACCTTCTTCAGGTCGCTCATGCCGGCAATGCCGGTGGCCACCGTCAGGAAGATGACCGGCGCGATCACCATCTTGACGAGCTTGATGAAGGCATCGCCGAGCGGCTTCAGCTGGGTGCCGAGGTCGGGATAGAAATGACCGAGAATGATACCCGCAGCGATAGCGGCGAGAACCTGGACGTAGAGATGGGAATAAAAGGGCTTCCTGCCCTTGCTGTCTGCGACTGTATCGAGTGGTGCTGCGATCATGATTTCCTCCTAAAGGCTCGTCCGGAACGAACTCCGGCCTCCCGAGCCGTTCGCTTCAATCCAACAGCTCAGCCGTTGTTGCCATCTCTTTCGCAAGCGCCGTGCCAGTTTCGCGCCACCTTTCTAGAGCCTTGTATTTCCAGCATAAAAACTTTCTGTAGGCCGATGGCTCGTTCAGGAGATGCGAAAAGCCACACAAATCTATTTGCGTCTCGTGCGGAAAAATGCACAAATCCCCCATGTCCTTGTCAGTCTCGCAAAGGCCTTGGCCCGCCTTGCCCTTGCAGCACCGCATCCGCCGGATGTGGTGGGCCTATGCAGTGCTCGCCCTCTCGGCCATCGTCGCAAGCCTCTGGGTCAGCGGCGAGATCGGCCGGCGCCGGGCGGAGGCTGCCCTGGAGGAACAGGCCCGCAACGATGCGAGGATGAACGTGGCGCTGCTGCGCACCGTCCTCGAAAAATACCGGGCGCTGCCCTTCGTGCTGTCGCAAGATGCCGCGCTCGCCGCCGCCCTGGCTGGACGCGACGCCGGCACTTTCGAGCAGTTGAACCGGAAGCTTGAGACACTGGCCGCCGGCACGAAGGCCGCCGTCATCTATGTCATCGACAAGAACGGAATCGCGGTTTCAGCCAGCAACTGGCGCGAACCGACGAGCTTCGTCGGCAACGACTATCGTTTCCGCGAGTATTTTCAGGGCGCTGTCGCTCGAGGGCAGGCAGAGCATTTCGCGCTCGGCACCGTCAGCAAGAAGCCCGGCCTTTATATTTCCGAGCGGATATCAGGCGATGACGGTCTCCTGGGCGTCGTCGTCGTCAAGGTCGAATTCGACGATATCGAGACGGATTGGAATGGCTCGGGCGCCCCGTCCTACGTCATCGACGATCGTGGCATTGTCCTCATCACCAGCATTCCCTCCTGGCGGTTCATGACGATCGGCCGTATCGCCGAGGATCGGCTGACGGCGATCCGCGAGAGCCTTCAATTCGGCGACGCGCCGCTTCAGCCGCTGCCGCTCGATATCATCAGTCACCTAGGCGACAGGCTTGATGTCGTCGAGATCGTCACGCCCGGCGGCGCGGGAAAAACCAGCTTTCTCGATGTGGGGATGCCGATCCCTGCGACCGGCTGGCATCTGCAGCATCTTGTTGCATTGGGGCCGTCCATCGATGCCGCGGTCCGCGAAACGCGCATGCTGGCGCTGCTCTTGCTTTTGCCGCTGCTGGCGGGCGCAGCCTTCCTCTTGCGCCGCCGCCAGACGACCACCCTTCGAATTTTCAGGGAGCAGCAGGCGCGCGAAGAACTGGAACGGCGCGTGGCCGAACGGACGCTTGATCTCAGCCAGGCGCGGGATCGGCTGCAGGCCGAGATCGCCGGTCACCGCAGCACCGAGCAGAAGCTGCAGGCCGTGCAGCAGGATCTGGTGCAGGCCAACCGGCTGGCAATCCTGGGCCAAGTGGCCGCCGGCGTCGCCCACGAGATCAACCAGCCGGTGGCGACCATCCGCGCCTATGCGGACAATGCCCGCACCTTCCTCGACCGCGGCCAGACGGCGCCCGCCGGTGAAAATCTTCAGAACATCGCCGCTCTGACGGAGCGCATCGGCTCGATCACCGAGGAGCTGAAGAGCTTCGCCCGCAAGGGCCGCGGCAGCGCCGAGCCGACAGGCCTGAAGGACGTCATCGAGGGCGCGGTGATGCTGCTGCGTAGCCGATTTGCCGGACGCATGGATACGCTCGACATCGAGCTGCCGCCGGCCGAACTGCAGGTCATGGGCAGTAGGATCCGTCTCGAGCAGGTGCTGATCAACCTGCTTCAGAATGCGCTGGAGGCCGTGGCCCCGAAAGCCGACGAGGCGCGCGTCGAGGTCAGGACATCGAATGACCAGGAGATCGTGACGCTGACGGTCGCCGACAACGGCCCCGGCATTTCGCCCGATATCCGCAAGGGCCTGTTCACGCCCTTCAACACCTCGAAGGAAAAAGGTCTCGGCCTGGGCCTCGTTATCTCCAAGGATATCGTCGGCGATTACGGCGGCCGGATGGAGGTGGAGAGCGATGGCAGCGGGACAAGGTTCATCGTTCATCTGAGGAGGGCCTGATCATGGCCACACCGATGCCCGTTGCGCTGATCGACGACGACAGGGATCTGCGCCGTGCCACCGCCCAGACCCTCGAACTCGCCGGCTTCTCCGTCTCGGCCTATGACGGCGCGAAAGCCGCCCTGGAGGAACTAACGGTCGATTTTGCCGGCCCCGTCGTCACCGATATCCGCATGCCCGAGATCGACGGGCTGCAGCTGTTCGCCACGCTGAAGGGCATGGACGGCGACCTGCCGGTGATATTGATGACCGGCCACGGCGATATTCCGATGGCCGTTCAGGCCATCCAGAACGGCGCCTATGATTTCATCGCCAAACCCTTCGCTGCCGATCGGCTCGTGCACAGCGTACGCCGCGCAGGCGAGAAGCGGCAGCTTGTTCTGGAAAACCGCGCGCTGCGCCGGGCCGCCGAAGACGCGCAGGAGACTTTGCCACTGATCGGCCAGACGCCTGCCATGGAAAACCTGAGGAAAATTCTGCGCCACATCGCCGATACCGATGTCGACGTGCTGGTCGCCGGCGAAACCGGCAGCGGCAAGGAAGTCGTCGCCCAGATCCTGCATCAGTGGAGCCACCGCCGGAAGGGCAATTTCGTGGCGCTGAACTGCGGGGCACTCCCCGAAACCGTCATCGAAAGCGAACTGTTCGGCCACGAGGCCGGCGCCTTTACCGGCGCGCAGAAGCGCCGTATGGGCCGCATCGAGCATGCAAGCGGCGGCACGCTTTTCCTCGACGAGATCGAAAGCATGCCTGTCGCCACGCAGGTCAAGATGCTGCGCGTGCTTGAAATGCGCGAGATCACCCCGCTCGGCACCAACGAGGTGCGCCCGGTCGATCTGCGCGTCGTCGCGGCCGCCAAGATCGACCTTGGCGACCCCGAGGTGCGCGGCGATTTTCGTGAGGACCTCTATTACCGGCTGAATGTCGTGACGATTTCGATTCCGCCGCTGAGGGAACGCCGCGACGATATTCCGCTGCTGTTTTCCCACTTTACCGCCCGCGCCGCCGAGCGCTTCCGCCGCGATGTGCCGCCGCTTTCGGAGGCGGTTCGCCACCACCTTGCCACCCATTCATGGCCAGGCAACGTCCGCGAACTCTCCCACTATGCCGAACGCGTGGTGTTGGGCCTCGAAGGCAGCGCAGACCCATCCTCTCCCCCGCAGCCGACCGGCGGCACGCTGCCCGAGCGGCTGGAGCGCTACGAGGCGGAAATCATCCGCGACGCACTCGCCAGCAACAACGGCGACGTGCGCCGCACCATCGAGGCGCTCGGCATTCCGAGAAAGACCTTTTACGACAAGCTGCAGCGCCACGGCATCCACCGGGGCGGCTACGCCTCGCGCAAATAGCCATGTCGCGCAAAAGTGTGCAGCGGTTTTGCGGCAACGACATGGGTAAAAGCAAAACCTAAAGCGCAACGAGCGAATCTGAAAGATCGCGACGCGCTTTAGGTTGTTTCAGACTTCGACCAATCCGAGCTTCTTTACCTGCCGGATCGTCAGCATGGTGCGCACGGTGTCGACATGCTCGTTCGCCGTCAGAATCTCTATGACGAAATCCTGGAAATGGGTGAGATTCTCCGCCACGCAATGCAACAGGAAATCGCTGTCGCCCGAGACCATCCAGGCCTGACGCACCAGCGGCCATTCGGTGGTGGCGGCGGCAAACGCCTTGAGATTGCCTTCCGACTGGTGTTTGAGCCCGACCATGCAGAAAGCGACCAGATCGAAGCCGAGCTTCGGGCTGTTCAGCATGGCGTGATAGCCTTCGATGATCCCGGCTTCCTCGAGTTTGCGGACCCGGCGTAGGCAGGGCGGCGCCGAGATGCCAACGCGATCGGCGAGTTCGACATTGGTCATGCGGCCATCGGCCTGCAGCTCCCGCAGGATCTTTATGTCGATGACGTCGAGTTCCGTGCGACCCACATCGCGGCCTTTCTTTAATTCGTAGCGGCGAGCTTCTATATAAAGCGGCGAAATACGCAAGAAAGTTTCAAGCCGATGACGGAATCTTGCACAACAGCGTGATTTGCCTTGTTGGTAATGCAAGGCTGCCCTTGAATAATAGCATTGGACGTTCATAAATGGCGCATGGACCGCGAAACGGCCGCAATCGCCTTTTAGCCGCCGCCCTCCTGCCAGTCGAAAGGAAATGACATGCCCGCCCGCCATACGAAGGTGCTCATCATCGGTTCCGGACCCGCCGGCTATACCGCCGCGGTCTATGCCGCGCGCGCCATGCTGAAACCGGTCCTGATCGCCGGTCTCGAACAGGGCGGCCAGTTGATGATCACCACCGATGTCGAGAATTATCCGGGCTTTGCCGATCCGATCCAGGGCCCCTGGCTGATGGACCAGATGCTGCAGCAGGCAAAACATGTCGGCGCCGAGATCGTCAACGACCTCGTAACCGAAGTCGACCTGAACCAGCGTCCCTTCGTCGCCCGCACCGACAGCGGCCAGGTCTGGACCGCTGATACGCTGATCATCGCCACCGGCGCCAAGGCGAAGTGGCTGGGCATCGAAAGCGAGCAGCATTTCCAGGGCTTCGGCGTTTCCGCCTGCGCTACCTGCGACGGTTTCTTCTATCGCAACAAGGACGTCATCGTGGTCGGTGGCGGCAACAGCGCCGTCGAAGAAGCGCTCTATCTCTCCAATATCGCGAAGTCGGTCACATTGGTGCACCGCCGCGACTCCTTCCGCGCCGAGAAGATCCTGCAGGAGCGCCTGTTCGCCAAGGAAAACGTCAAGGTGCTGTGGAACACCGAGGTCGCCGAAATCACCGGTACCCCGGCCAAGCCGCCGATGCCGCAATCGGTGACTGGTGCGCGTCTGCGCGACGTCAGAACCGGTGCGATTACCGAAATGCCGATCGACGGCGTCTTCGTCGCCATCGGCCATGCCCCGGCAACCGAGCTTTTCAAGGGCAAGCTGAAGCTGAAGGACAATGGCTACCTCTGGACCGCGCCGGATTCGACCGCGACCAGCCTGGAGGGGGTCTATGCCGCCGGCGACGTGACCGACGATACGTTCCGCCAGGCAATCACCGCCGCCGGCTTGGGGTGCATGGCAGCGCTCGAAGCCGAGCGATATCTGACGGGCCACATGCCTATCGCCGTGGCTGCGGAGTAAGACCGGCATGAGGGGTGGGGGAATGCCATTGGATTGGGACAAGCTGCGTATCTTTCACGCAGCTGCCGAGGCGGGTTCGTTCACGCATGCGGCGGACAAACTGCATCTGTCCCAATCCGCCATCAGCCGCCAGGTCAGCGCGCTGGAGCAGGATGTCGGTACCAAGCTGTTTCACCGCCACGCGCGCGGCCTGATCCTGACGGAACAGGGCGAGTTGCTCTACCGCACCGCTCATGACGTGCTGCTGAAGCTCGAAACCGTGAAGATGCAGCTCACCGAGACGACCGAGACACCGTCCGGCAAGCTGCGTGTCACAACGACGGTCGGCCTCGGCCAGGGTTGGCTCACCGACAAGATCCAGGAATTCCTGCAGCTTTATCCCGACGTTCAGATCCAGCTGATCCTCGACAACGAGGAAGTGGATGTGAACATGCGCCATGCCGACTGCGCGATCCGGCTGCGCCAGCCGCAGCAATCCGACCTCATCCAGCGCAAGCTCTTCACCGTGCACATGCACGTCTATGCGGCCCCCTCCTATATCAATCGCCATGGCGAACCACAGAAGATCGAGGATCTCGACAATCACCGTATCATCACCTTCGGCGAGCCGGCGCCGAGCTACCTGCTGGACGTCAACTGGCTCGAAGTCGCCGGCCGCTCCTCCGACAACAAGCGCATCCCGCATCTGCAGATCAACAGCCAGACCTCGATCAAGCGCGCCTGCCTGCTCGGAATCGGCGTCGCCTGCCTGCCGGACTATATCGTCGGCCGCGACCCTGGCCTGATTCAGCTGCCGATCAATGCCGACGTGCCGTCTTTCGACACCTATTTTTGCTATCCCGACGAGATCAAGAATGCCGCCAAGCTGAAGGCTTTCCGCGATTTCATCGTCAGCAAAGCGAGAAACTGGAACTTTTGAGCCAGTTTTATGGAATGATTTCCATACTATGCATTGCGTGCATGACTGGCATGCACAAATGAGGGTTGCCGTTTGCCCATTAAACCACCATATCGCACATAGCTGATGCACATGGTGGCTTTTCCTCCCAGTTCCACCGCATTAGCTGTTCCCCTCTGGAGGTTTTTGAACCTTCACAATTATAAGGGCCCTGGTTTTCCAGCGGCCCTCTTTTTTTTGCCTTGCCGCTTCGAGAAATGCCGCGCCGCAAAAAAATTGTGCGGCGCATAGCAGGCATGCACAAAAAAGCATTGAAACCTGCCTAAGGAAGCACCATATCCAATCCAGCTGATGCATTTCGTGGTTTCTCTCCCAGTTCCACCGCATTAGCTGTTCCCCTCTGGAGGTTATTGACCTTCACAATTCAAAGGGCCCTGGTTTTCCGGTGGCCCTCTTTTTTTGCCCAAAATTTGCCCAATCAACAAAAGCTGCCGCCTCACGTCTCCGTGATTTGCATATCGGCATCCCACGATCAATATATCGTTCAAACACGATTTATAGTTCGGTAAGCGACGATGGACAAAGACGAGATCATCAAGGCTCTCGCCCACCCTACCCGGATGGACATTCTGAGCTGGCTGAAGAATCCCGCGGAACATTTCCCCACGCAGGAGCATCCCTTTGAAATGGGCGTCTGCGCCAGCCAGTTCGAGCGTTGCGGCCTATCTCAATCCACCGTCTCGGCTCATCTCGGAACCCTGCAGCGCGCCGGCCTCGTCACCACGAAACGTGTCGGCCAGTGGATCTTCTACAAGCGCAACGAAGAAACGATCGCTGCTTTCCTCAAGCAGCTGACACGGGATCTCTAGAATGCCCCTCGCCCTTCTCGTCCTCGCCTTGAGCTCCTTTGCGATAGGCACGACCGAATTCGTCATCATGGGTCTGCTGCCGGAAGTCGCCGCCGATCTCTCGGTGACCATCCCGCAAGCCGGACGGCTGGTGACGGGTTATGCGCTCGCGGTCGCGATCGGCGCACCCGTCATGGCAATTTCGACAGCGAAGCTGAAGCGCCGCATCGCCCTGATTGCGCTGATGGCCTTCTTCATCGCCGGCAACCTGCTTTGCGCTCTGGCGACCGATTATTGGGTGCTGATGATCGCTCGCATCGTGACCGCGCTCTGCCACGGCGCCTTCTTCGGCATCGGCTCGGTCGTCGCCGCCGGCCTGGTCGCCGAAGACCGCAAGGCCCGCGCCGTCGCGCTGATGTTCACCGGCCTGACCCTTGCCAACGTCCTCGGCGTGCCGCTCGGCACCGCGATCGGCCAGGCCTATGGCTGGCGCGCCACGTTCGGCGTCGTCACCGTCATCGGCACCGTCACCATTTTTGGCCTGATCGCCATCCTGCCGAAGGACAAGAAGCAGCAAACCGGCAGCATCCTGCGCGAGATTGCGGCACTCAGGAATGGCGGCCTTTGGCTGGCGCTTTCCACCACCGTCTTCTTCGCTGCCTCGATGTTCGCCCTCTTCACCTATATCGCGCCGCTCCTGCGTGACGTCACCGGCGTTTCGCCTGAGGGCGTCACCTGGACGCTGTTCCTGATCGGCCTCGGGCTGACTGTCGGCAATCTCATCGGCGGCAAGCTTGCCGATTGGCGGCTCGGCGTCACACTTGCCGGCGTCTTCGCCGCCATCGCCGTCACTTCGATCGCCTTCAGCTATACGAGCCGTTTCTTCATCCCGGCTGAAATCACCCTCTTTCTCTGGGCGACCGCAAGCTTTGCCGCCGTGCCGGCGCTGCAGGTCGGCGTCGTCGGTTTCGGCAAGGATGCGCCGAACCTCGTCTCGACGATCAATATCGGCGCCTTCAACACCGGCAATGCGCTCGGCGCCTGGGCGGGCGGCCTGGTCATCGATGCCGGCTTCGATCTCACCCGCGTTCCGCTCGCCGCAGCCCTGATGGCCCTGATCGGCCTGGGTGCGACGGCGCTCACCTATCTCTCCGCCAAGGGCCGAGCTGCGCTTGCCCCCGCAGAGTGATCCTCCCGCAAAAGAAAGGACCATCATGGCCAAGCTTTTCGAACCCACCAAGGTTGGCGATATCGCCGTCAGGAACCGCATCGTCATGGCGCCGCTCACCCGCAACCGTTCGCCGGGCGCGATCCCCAACGACCTCAATGTCGAATATTACCGCCAGCGCGCCACGGCGGGCCTGATCATCACCGAAGCGACCGCGATCACCCATCAGGGCCAGGGTTATGCCGACGTGCCCGGTCTCTACAGCAAGGAAGCGCTCGACGGCTGGAAGCGCGTGACCGACGCCGTCCACACCGCCGGCGGCAGGATCGTCGTCCAGATGTGGCATGTCGGCCGCATCTCGCACACGACGCTGCAGCCGGACGGCGGCAAGCCGGTTTCCTCGACCAATCGCGTCGCCAAGGCAAAGACCTATCTGGTCAACGCCGACGGAAGCGGCAGCTTTGCCGATACCTCCGAGCCCCGCGCGCTCGAAACCTCCGAAATCCCCGGCATCGTCGAGGATTACCGCAAGGCAGCCCGCGCCGCGATCGATGCCGGCTTCGACGGTGTCGAGATCCATGGCGCCAATGGTTATCTGCTCGATCAGTTCATCCGCGATGGCGTCAACGATCGCACCGACCAATATGGCGGCTCGATCGAGAACCGCGCTCGCCTGACCTTCGAAGTCGTCAATGCTGTCGTCAGGGAAGTCGGCGCAGGCCGCACCGCAATCCGCATCTCGCCGGTGACGCCGTCGGGCGAAAGCTATGATTCCAATCCGCAGGCGACCTTCACCCATGTCGTCGAAGGGCTGGCGAAATACGGCCTCGCCTATATCCACGTCATCGAAGGCCAGACCGGCGGCGAGCGCGACTACAAGCAAGGCGACAACCCCTCCTTCGATTACAAGGCGCTGCGCCAGGCCTATGAAACCGCCGGCGGCAAGGCCAGCTGGATGGTCAACAACGGCTATGACCGCGATCTCGCGATCGATGCCGCCGAAAGCGGCCGCGCCGATCTCGTCGCTTTCGGCAAGCCCTTCATTGCCAATCCCGATCTCGTCGAACGGCTGGCAAAGAACCTGCCGCTCAACACGCCCGACCAGTCGACCTTCTACGGTGGCGCCGCCAAAGGCTACCTCGACTATCCCACCCTCGAAAAGGTCGCTTGAGACTTCTTCTACGCATCAAGAAATCCCATCGAGAGGTGGGATTTCTGCGTTGAGTATCCCTATATGGGACGCATGTTTGCTTCCCATCTCGATCGCTGGTCCCTCATATCGGACGGCGAGCCCATCATCACCCATTCGAGCCGCCTGCTGCCGGTCCTCTGGCAGGAGAGGCCCGCCATGTTGAAAGTCGCGACCGATATCGACGAACGATACGGCGCCCTGTTGATGCAATGGTGGGACGGCGACGGCGCTGCGCATGTCTATGCCCACGAAGACGACGCCGTATTGCTGGAAAGGGCAACTGGGAAACGCTCGCTGCTTGCCATGGCGATGAACGGAGAAGACGACGAAGCGAGCCGCATTCTCTGCCGCACCGCAGCCCGGCTGCATGCTCCGCGCGAAAGACCGCTCCCCGATCCCATTCCCCTCACCCTCTGGTTCCGCGAACTCGAGCCAGCCGCCGCCAAATATGGCGGCACGCTTGCCGATTGCTCGGCGGTCGCCAACGTCCTCCTTGCCGATCAGCGCGATCTCTCCGTCCTCCATGGCGACATCCACCACGGCAACATTCTCGATTTCGAGGAGCGCGGCTGGCTGGCGATCGATCCGAAACGGCTCCGCGGCGAGCGCGGTTTCGATTTCGCCAATATCTTCGCCAACGAGGAATTGCCCACCATTACCGACCCCGCCCGTTTCCGCCGCCAGCTCGACATCGTCTCGGCAGAAGCCCGGCTGGAGCCGAAGCGGCTGCTGCAATGGATCGCCGCCTATTCGGGCCTTTCCGCCGCCTGGTTCCTTGGCGACCCCAATATCGAGCAGGCGGAGACGGCGTTGACGGTCGCGCGGATCGCGCTTTCCGAGCTTCGGGCCTAGAGCATGTCGCAGCACAATGAGGTTGGCGCCTCAACTGGCGCTGGGTCGCGGATTGATTCCTCAGAGATTTTCCTTGAGAAGGACCTCGATCCTTATTCTCTCCTGTTCCGCCAGCGGCTCGCGGGCGTCCGAGCGAGCCCGCATGATACGGATTGCGCTGCGCACCGCATGACCAGGGTCCTGTGCGATGACGGCGTCGATGCGGTCGTCGCGCAAGGCTTCCTCGCTGAACGGCGTACGCTCATGGACGACCACTGCGAGGTTGACGAGATCGACTTTCCCAGCGGTTGCCGAAAGAGGAATGCGCGCCTCGGAACTCAGAACATAAACGGCAATGATGTCCTTGTTGTTATCGAGCACGCGCCCGATGATCTCGTTCGCGCGCCGCTCATCGGCATGCGTCTCTATCGAAGGAAGAGACCTAAGGAACGGGAATCGCTCATTAATTATGGTGTCGAAACCGTGCCGGCGCTGAATGCTGTCAAGCGATTGCATCGTCTCGGCCACCACCATCACCTTGCCCGGCGTTCGGCAGGCAAATGTGCCGATCAGCTTTCCGGCGGTCGCCCCGGCCGCGAAATTGTCCACGCCGACGAAATCGGCCGCGGGAAGCTTTTCCTGGCCGGACAGAAACTGCACGACCTTGATGTTTCGTTCGAGCAGCCGCGCCACGGCATCGCGCACCTGGGGCGATTCCGGCGCCATCAGCGCCACTCCGTCGAGCTCTTCCTCACCTATTCCAGCAAGATACTTCGCCACCCCATGCGCGTCGTCGGTGGAAATTTGAACATAATCGATATCGGTAAGATCGCCCTTCAGGGCTTGCCCCAACTCCTCCACCCGTCGCAAAAGCTCGCGAAGATAAAGATCGCCAGACTTGGGCAGGACAAACCTGAACCGATAGCTCTTGTTGCGCGCCAGGCTCACAGCCGCCGGGTTGCGGATAAAGCCAATCCGTTCAATGGCTTCGTGAACGCTGCGAACCGCTTTTTTGCTCACGTTCGGGCGATCGTTCAATACGCGATCAACGGTCGCGAGGCTGACGCCGGCGGCTTCCGCAAGGTCTTTTGCTGTTGGCCGCATAAGGGCTCCTGATGCGATTTGGACGGTTCACGTTTCCCTCAAAAAAATGAAAATTGCAAGAATTGAAGTGCGCACCTCAAAATTTGCTTGCGCTGAGGTGCGCACCTCAGTTATAAATAATTTACGACGGGCTCTTCGGGCCAGACCGGAAAGGGCAGTCGATAACGCGGCCACAGCGCGCTCCAGCATATGCGCCCTTGCCGCAATGCTTTTCATTCACCCTCGCGATGGAGGTCGGGAGGTTCAACGGGAGGATCGCAGTTATGAAGTCTCTTTTGATGAGCTCGGCACTCGCTGCCGGGATGTATATCGTCGCGTCTGCCGGTACGGCTTCGCATACCCAGGCCGCAGACCTCACCCTGTGCTGGGCGGCATGGGATCCTGCCAATGCGCTCGTCGAGCTCAGCAAGGATTTCGAGGCGAAGAGCGGCAACAAGATGCACTACGAATTCGTGCCGTGGCCGAATTTTGCAGATCGCATGCTCAACGAACTGAATTCCGGCGGCAAACTCTGCGACCTGCTGATCGGCGACAGCCAGTGGATCGGCGGCGCGGCCGAGAACAAGCAGTACGTCAAGCTCAACGATTTCTTCGACAAGGAAGGAATCAAGATGGACGATTTCATCCCGGCTACCGTCGTCGGATATGCCGAATGGCCGAAGAACTCGCCCAACTACTGGGCAATGCCGGCCTTCGGCGACGTGGTCGGCTGGACCTATCGCAAGGACTGGTTCTCACGTCCCGAATTGCAGGCCGAGTTCAAGAAGAAATACGGCCGTGATCTCGCCGTTCCGAAGAACTGGGACGAATTGGTCGATATTGCCCAGTTCTTTCAGGGGCGCGAAATCGACGGCAAGAAGGTCTACGGCGCGGCGATCTATACGGAACGGGGCTCCGAAGGCATCACCATGGGCGCGATGAATGCGCTCTACAGCTACGGCTTCGAATATCAGAACCCGAAAAAGCCCTACGATCTCGAAGGTTTCGTCAACTCGCCCGATGCAGTCGCCGGGCTTGAAGAATACAAGAAGCTCTACGATTGCTGCACGCCGCCCGGCCATTCCGACGCCTACATGACCCAGGACGTCGACGCCTATAAATCCGGCCAGGTCGCATTGCAGATGAACTTCACCTTCACCTGGCCGGGGATCAACGCCGATGGCAATGTCGGCGGCGACAAGTCTGGCTACTTCCCCAATCCGGCCGGCCCGAAGGGTGTGCAGTTTGCCCAGCTCGGCGGCCAGGGCATTTCGGTCGTCGCCGCTTCCGACAAACAAACGGAAGCGCTCGACTACATCAAGTGGTTCGGTCAGCCTGAAATCCAGCAGAAATGGTGGAAGCTCGGCGGCTACTCCGCGCTCCGGGCAGTCGTGGAAGATCCGGGCTTCGCCTCCAGCCAGCCCTACTCCAAGCCGTTCCTCGATTCGATGGCGATCGTGAAGGACTTCTGGGCCGAACCTGCCTACGCCTCTCTCCTCCAGGCATCGCAGAAGCGCTTCCACGACTATGTGGTCGCAAACCAGGGCAGCGCTAAAGTCGCGCTCGACGGCCTCGTGAAGGATTGGAGGGGCGTCTTCGAGGACGACGGAAAATACTGACGCTGACAGCCGCTTTCTCCCAGCAGTGAGCGTCGCGCAGGGCCGGCCATGTGGACCGAGCCGGCCCTGCATACCACCATCTTTCATGCCAAGGAGATGAACATGCTCCATTCCCCGATCGATCGGGTCGCCAGCGCGACTCCGCCTGCAATCGCGGCCCGGGTCAAAGGCCTGTCCGATCGCGCAATAGCCTGGCTCTTCGTAACACCGTCGATCGTGTTGCTGCTCGCCATCAACATCTTTCCACTGATCTGGACGATCAGGCTGAGTTTCACCAACTTCAGGGTGAACCGGCCCAACGCGCCGATCGAGTTCGTCGGCTTGCGCAACTACATCAACATCCTGACGGATAGCGATATCTGGCAGAGCATGCAGGCCACCGCTCATTTCCTGATCTGGACCATCGTGCTGCAGGTGCTGATCGGCTTTTCGCTTGCCTATCTGATCAACAAGAAGTTCCGCGGCAACGACCTATGGACGACGATCATCGTGCTTCCGATGATGCTGAGCCCCGCCGTCGTCGGCAACTTCTGGACCTTTCTCTACCAGCCGCAAATCGGCCTGTTCAACTACGTGGTCGGCTTCCTCACAGGGAACGATCCTTCCAGCTTCTCGATGATCGCCAACACGTCGCTGGCACCTTGGGCCATCGTCATCGTCGACACCTGGATGTGGACGCCCTTCGTGATGCTGATCTGTCTTGCAGGACTGCGCTCCATTCCAGACAGCATTTACGAGGCGGCCGAATGCGACCGCGCGAGCAAATGGCGTCAGTTCTGGACCATCACCATCCCGATGGTGCTGCCGTTCCTGATGCTGGCCGTCCTCTTCCGCGGCATCGAGAATTTCAAGATGTTCGACCTCGTGGTTCAGCTGACCGGCGGCGGTCCGGGATCGATCACCGAACTGACCTCGATCAATTTGAAGCGCGCCGCTTTCGAGCAATGGCGAACCGGCTACGCATCCGCCTACGCCGTCATTCTTTTCGTCACCGTCTTCGGCCTTGCGTCGATCTACGTCAAAGCTCTGAACAAGGTGAAACAACGATGAGCTATTCCGTAACCGAACCATCCGGGCGTCAGAAGTGGGTTGCCGGTATTCTGGTCGTCTTCTACGCCGTCGTCACCCTCCTTCCGCTGCTGTGGATCATCGGGACCGGTTTCAAATCACCTGAGGACGCGATCGCCTATCCGCCCAAAATGGTGTTCCAGCCGACGGTCGAGGGATATGTGAACCTCTTCACGACCCGCACCCGCGTGCCTGAGGATCAACTCAAGGCACTGGGCGAACCGACGACCTGGTACGATAAACTGGTCCGCAAGGAGGGCGTCGTCATTACCGGTGCTTCGCGCTTTGCCGAGCGGTTCTATAATTCCGTCATCATCGGATTTGGCTCGACCGTCCTGTGCATCACGCTCGGCACGGCGGCTGCCTATGCCTTTTCGCGGTTCAAGGTGCCGTTGAAGGACGATCTTCTCTTCTTCATTCTGTCGACGCGCATGATGCCGCCGATCGCCGTCGCCATCCCGATCTTCCTGATGTTCCGATCGCTGGGTCTCAGCGACACGCATGCCGGCATGATCCTGCTCTATACCGCGGTAAACCTGTCCCTCTCGGTCTGGCTGCTGAAGGGTTTCATCGACGAAATCCCGATCGAATACGAAGAGGCGGCACTGATCGACGGCTATACGCGCTTCCAGGCCTTCTACAAAGTCGTGCTGCCCCAGGCCGTCACCGGCATCGCATCGACGGCGATCTTCTGCCTGATCTTCGCATGGAACGAATATGCCTTTGCCGTCCTCCTCACATCGGGCAACGCGCAAACGGCGCCGCCGTTCATCCCGACGATCATCGGCGTCAGCGGCCAGGACTGGCCCGCCGTCGCCGCCGGCGCCACCATCTTCCTGGTGCCGGTCATGGTCTTCACGATCCTGCTTCGCAAACATCTCCTGCGCGGCATTACCTTCGGAGCGGTCCGCAAATGACGACCTTTCTCAATCGCCTGTTCCGCCTGCGCCGCGATGCATGGGAAATGGTGGCGTCGATCCTGATCGCGCTTGGCGTGGTGATGCTGATGCAGCCCCTGTCGCTGTCGCTCTACTCCTACTCTTTCATCGTGACGCTTGTGGGAACAGTGATGTTCGTCGTCGTCAGCCATTTCCCGGAGTGAAGCATGGCACAGATCAGAATTCAGAATGTGCGCAAGGATTTCGGAGCCTTCAACGCGGTGAAGGCTTCCACCTTCACCGTTGAAGACGGCGAGTTCTTCATGCTTCTCGGCCCGTCCGGCTGCGGCAAGACGACAACCCTGCGGATGATGGCGGGGCTCGAGCTTCCAACCAGCGGCGAAATCTACATCGGCGGCGAAGAGGTGGGGATGAAGAGGGCGAGCGAGCGCGACATCGCCTTCGTCTTCCAGATGTTCGCTCTCTATCCCCACATGAACGTCCGCAAGAACATTTCCTATCCCTTGGTGAGCCAGGGCATGAGGAGGGCCGAGGTCACCGCGCGCGTCGCGGAAGTCGCAAAGATCCTGAAGATCGAGAACATCCTCGATAAGCCGGTCGGTGGCCTCTCCGGCGGCGATCGGCAGCGCGTCGCGCTCGGTCGCGCCATCGTGCGCAATCCGAAGGCCTTCCTCATGGACGAGCCGCTCGGCGCGCTCGACGCCGAGTTCCGCGAGCACATGGCCGAAGAATTGCGGGCTCTGCATGATCGCATGGGCGCGACCACCGTTTATGTGACCCATGACCAGCTGGAAGCCATGCAGATGGGCGACAAGATCGTGGTGATGAACCACGGCGTCGTCGAACAATTCGGCAAGCCCCAGCAGATCTACGACTGGCCAGCGACGAAGTTTGTTGCGAAATTCATCGGCTCGCCGCCGATGAATTTCCTCGAATTTGAAGGCTCGATCGGCGCCGGCGACGACCAGGTCAGCCTCGCCGGACACGTGGTGAAGGTTCCGGTCTGCCGGGACGAACGCCTTGGCAAACTCGCCCTGGGCGTAAGACCCGAACATATCAGCTTCACCGACGATTCAGCCTATCGCGGGCGGGTTATTGCCGTCGAATATCTCGGCACGACGCAGATCGTCACGATCGACACCGCCCACGGTGAGATCAAGGCCCGCACACCGTCCAATCAATCCGCACATGTCGACGAACTGATCGGCCTGGATTTCGATTCCAGGAACCTGACGATCTTTGACTCTGCGACCGGAAACGCGCTTGTTTCCGAGGCCAACGAAGGAGTGGTGCGCCGTGGCTGAGGTCATCCTGAAAAACATCACCAAATCCTTCGCCGGCCATCGTGCACTCGATGACGTCTCGATGATCGTCCCCGACGGCTCGTTCGTGGTCCTTCTCGGACCGACGGGTGCGGGCAAGACGACGACTTTGCGTATGGTGTCCGGCCTCGACAACCCCGATGTCGGCGAAGTCATGATCGGCGGACGGTCCATGCGCGGCCTGACGCCGGCCCAGCGCAACGTCGCCATGGTGTTCCAGCAATATTCGCTCTATCCGCATCTGTCGGTCCGCCAGAACCTGGAATTTCCCCTGAAGTCGCCCTTGCTGAAGACGCCGCAGCGCGTGATCGACGAGAAGGTGAACGCGATTGCGGAAATCCTCCAGATCTCCCACAAGCTCGACAACAAGGCGACCGCGCTATCGGGCGGAGAAATGCAGCGCGTGTCGATCGGGCGCGCACTGGTCAGGAACCCGCAGATCTATCTGATGGATGAGCCGCTGAGCTCACTCGACGCCAAGCTTCGCGCCGATCTCCGAATCGAGCTCAAGAATATCCAGGCCAGATCCGGCGCGACGCTGCTCTATGTCACCCACGACCAGGTCGAGGCGATGACGATGGCAACCCATGTCGGCGTTCTCCAAGAGGGCAGGCTCGTCCAGTTCGGCTCCCCGCGTGAGATCTACGAACATCCGGTCAGCATCTACGCCGCGACGCGCCTCGGGCAGCCCCGCATCAATGTCATTCCCGCGGAGCTCTTCCCAGGCGCGCCGGCGAAGGCCAAATCGATCGGCTTGCGGCCCGAGCATATCGATCAGGGCGATGGCCAGGATGCGACGGTTACGCGCGTCGAACATCTCGGCGATCAGACGCGCCTCCATATCACGTTCAAGACACATAATCTGATCACCGTCACCGACGCCCATACCGAGCTCAAGGGCGGTGAAACCATCAAGATCCAGCCGAACAAGCCGCTCTATTTCGACGCGGCCGGCATGCGCTTAGTTTAAGGGAGGCGAGAATGTCACAGTTCCTCAACAGCAAGGAAAACGCGGTCACCGAAGCACTCGACGGCCTTCTGGCCGCATCCGGCGGCGCGCTCAGCCGCCTCGACGGATATCCGCATATTCGCGTCGTCGTCCGCTCCGATTGGGACAAGGGCAAGGTTGCGATCGTCTCCGGCGGCGGCTCGGGACACGAGCCCGCACACGCCGGTTTCGTCGGCAAGGGGATGCTGACTGCAGCCGTATGCGGCGATGTCTTTGCCTCGCCGAGCGTGGACGCGATCCTTGCCGGTATCCTGGCCGTCACCGGACCAGCCGGCTGCCTGCTCATCGTGAAGAACTATACCGGCGACCGCCTCAATTTCGGTCTCGCCGCCGAACGCGCACGCGCCTTTGGCCTGAACGTCAGCATGGTCATCGTGGATGACGACATCGCGCTGCCGGATCTCCCGCAGTCCCGCGGCGTGGCCGGAACCCTGTTCGTTCACAAGATCGCGGGTGCGCTCGCCGAGAGCGGCGCCGACCTCGGGGCGGTGAGCAAAGCCGCGCGCCGGGTGATCGAAAACACCAGTTCGATCGGCATGTCGCTCGATACGTGCACAGTGCCGGGCTCTCCGAAGGAGCACCGAATTCCGGACGGTCACGCCGAGCTCGGTCTCGGCATTCACGGTGAAGCCGGTGTCGAGCAGGTCGAATATTCGGGTGCGAAAGGCGCGGTCGCCGCGATGGTCGAGCGTCTTGCGCAATCGATGGATGACAGATCTCACGTCGTCCTCGTGAACAACCTCGGCGGCACCTCGGTCCTGGAAATGTCGGTCGTCGTTCACGAACTCCTCCAGTCAGCCATCGCGGGCAGGATTTCACACATCGTCGGACCGGCGCCGATGATGACGTCTCTCGACATGCAGGGATTCTCAATCTCGGTCTTCCCTGCCGGCAAGGCAGAACTGGAGCTTCTTTCCAAGCCGGTTGAACTTGCCGCCTGGCCGGGCGTGACAGCCGTCAAACCTGTTACGGTGCTTTCGCTGCCGGACGGATTGACGCCGATCGCCCCGATTGCATCAAGGCACGAACCCACCCGCCAGTTCCTGACGGATTGCTGCAATCTTCTCATCGGCGCGGAGAGGGACTTGAATGCGCTCGATGCGAAGTCGGGCGACGGCGATACCGGTTCGACCTTGGCCGGTGCTGCCCGCGCGCTCATCGAGGCGCTTGATCGTCTCCCCCTCTCTGATCACACCCAGCTCTTCCGGGCCATGGGGCAGGAACTCAGCCAGACCATGGGCGGCTCCTCGGGTGTGCTTCTCGCAATCTTCTTTGCCGCGGCCGGCGATGGCGCATCGAGCGGGCTGAGCATTCGCGAAGCCCTCAAGGCCGGCCTCTCCCGAATGCAGGAGATCGGCGGCGCGCGTCTGGGCGATCGGACGATGGTCGATGCTCTCTCGCCGGCCCTGGATGCGCTCGACGTGGGATTTGCCGCGGCTGCGGAAGCCGCCCGCGCCGGCGCGGACCTGACCGCCACGCTCGTTCATGCGAAAGCCGGACGCGCCGCATACATCAACGCCAAGCAGCTCGAAGGCCATATCGATCCCGGCGCGGAAGCGGTGGCCCGGCTCTTCGAATTCCTGGCTCTCCGCCCCGATGAGGCGGCAGAGACCGGCAGGCGCATCACCGGCTGAATGTCGACAATGACGATTATCCAGGACATGGAACTTGGCGGGCCTATCTCAGCGATCGAAATGAAGCGTTACCAACCTTAACGAGGTGAAACCGGCGAATGCGCAATGAAGGCGGCCGCTGTGTCGTGATGCGGTTCGGGCAGGCAGCCGAGGGCCACGAGTGTGGCTCTCACCGCCTCATCGATCGGTGTGCGCGGCTCCTTGCCGAGTTCGGCCACAAGCTTGGCGTTGCTCATCCTGAGCGGCACCTTCCAGAGATAGCGCATTTCCTTGATCTCCCTCATGATGGGCATAAAAGGCGCGGCGAGCGGCACGATCCACCACGGGAAGCCGGCGATCTTTGCTTTGCCACCGGAAACGCGCTTGATCATTTCCGCCATCTGCATGCCATCGGCATCCCAGAAGCCATCCATATGATAAACGGCAAAGGGCGGCAGCCGATCGGCCCGCTCGATGAGCTGGACGATGGTTTCCGCCATGTCGGGCAGAAAGGTCCACTGATGGCCGACGCCGCGCCGTCCCGGATTCTTGATCGTGCCAACCAGCTTGCCCGGCGTCACCAGCCCCGATGAAAACCAGCTGTTGGCCGTTGCGCCCGGACCGAAGAAATCGCCGGCCCGCACGATGATCGCGCCCGCGCCGGATTGCGATGCCGCCTTCAGCCGCGTCTCCATCTCGACACGGATCGCACCCTTCCTGGTCACCGGATGCTGCGGGCTTTCCTCCGCCGGCGCCGGCAGAGCATCGGGACCGAAATTATAGACATTGCCCGGCAGAACGATGCGCGCACCGACGGCGCGAGCGGCGGCAATGGTATTGTCGAGCATCGGCAGCACGAGCTTTTCCCAGTCGCGATAGCCGGGCGGATTGACCGCGTGGACAATCAGGTCAACACCTTCAGCCGCCTCCAGCACGTCGCTGGCATTCATCGCGTCGCCCTGCACCCATTCGAATGCCGGCTCGTTCTTCGATGCCTTGGCGGCGTCGCGGTTGAGCGCCCGGATGCGCCACCCGCGGGCGAGAAGCTTGCGGGCGATTGCGCCGCCGATGCCGCCGGTCGCGCCGAGAACCAGCGCCGTGATCTTCGTCTCTCCACTCATCGCAATCATCTCCTTTCAATTGCATGAGATGACTATGCCCCTGCTTCCAGATAAACAAAATTGACGAAATAAGTGGATCAGTTATACAAAAACATATGCCTCTCGAACCAAGCTGGGATTTCTACCGCAGTTTCCTGACCGTGCTCCAGCAGGGGTCGCTTTCGGCCGCCGCGCGCGAACTGGGGCTGACGCAGCCGACCATAGGCCGCCATGTCGACGCACTGGAACAGGCGATCGGCGCCGAGCTCTTCATCCGGTCGCCGAACGGCCTCGTGCCAACCGACGCCGCACAGGCGCTGAAACCCTATGCCGAAACGCTGGCGGCAACCGCCGCCGCCCTTTTGCGCACCGCATCCGGCGAGCGCGAGAGGGTAGCCGGAACGGTCAGGGTCAGCGCCAGCGAGGTCGTCGCCGTCGAGATCCTGCCTCGGATTCTCGGGCCGCTGCAGGAAGCCTATCCCGAACTCCACATCGAGCTCTCGGCATCCGATGCGATCGAAGATCTGGTAAATCGCGAGGCCGATATCGCCGTACGCATGGCCGAGCCGCAGCAGGATGCTCTCATCGTGCGCCGCATCGGCGACATCCCGATCGGCTTCCACGCCCACCGCCGCTATCTCGAACGGCACGGCATTCCGCAAACCATGGCGGACCTCGCCAACCACCGGCTCATCGGCTTCGACCGGCAGACGGCCTACGTCCGCATGGTGATGAAACGCTATCCGGCGCCCGAAGGGATCAAATTCTCCTACAGGACCGACAGCAATCTTGCCCAGCTCTCCGCAATCCGCGCCGGCGTCGGCATCGGCCTCTGCCAGATCGGACTGGCCCGCGAAAACCCCGACCTCGTGCATGTGCTTCCCGATGCGTTCGAGATTCCGCTCGGCACATGGGTGGTCATGCACGAAAGCCTGAAGACCTCACCGCGCTGCCGCGCCACTTTCGACGCGCTGGTCAAGGGGATCCGGGCTTACCATCGTCATTCCACCGGCGCGCAAGCGGAGATCGAGATCGATTTTCGATGAGAATCATGGGCAATCTCGCAGCATCTATGGAGATAACGATGCACAAGCCGGTTGAACTCGTGAGCTATGACAGGGAATGGCCGGAAGCTTTCCAGCGCATCCGAGCCAAGCTGTTGGCTTTGCTGCCGCAGGCGCTCGCCATCGATCACGTCGGCAGCACCGCCATACCCGGTATGGCCGCCAAGCCCCTCATCGATATCGACATTGTCCTTCCCGGTCTGGAGCATATCGAGAATGCGACGCAGGTGCTTCTCTCGGAAAACTACGAACCGCGCGGCAACCGCTATGACGACGAGGTTTGGGCATTCTTATCGAGAGGTTCGATGCCGGCGGAGCGCGTCTACCTTTGCCCGGCCGGCAACGGCACGCATCGAAACAGGCTGGCTTTCCGGGATTATCTCATCGCGCATCCCGAGGCGGCGGCCGATTATGCCGCGCTGAAACGCAGGCTGGCAGCTGAATTCCGAATGGATGGCGATCGCTATACCACTGAGAAGCGCGAGTTTGTCGACACGATTGTCACGCGGGCATTGAGGGGCTAGGTGCATGTCGCGCAAAAGCGCGCGGTTGTGCGATAACGGCATGCGCAAAGACAAGGACCTAAATCACAGCGAGCGAATCTGAAAGATCACGACGCGCTTTAGGGTTAATGTCCAGCGCTCTGCGAGGCTCCAGCCGATCGCTCCTGCCATAAGCCGTCGACCACCTCGGTTTCCGGCCGGTCACCGCCCTCAGCATATTCCTCATGCCATTTGCCGTTTTCGTCCTGCCAGCTGATCTCGGCGGAATCGCCGCCGACCTGCTGTTCGGCCGCGACGATGCGCGCAGCTTCCAGCGCCTCGGCATGGGTCGGGAATGCCTCGGAATAGACGCCTCCAAGCCTGTAGGCCCAACCGCCGTCATGCGGCACGACTTCATAGACCACCTTGATCATGCATCCGTCTCCTCATCATCTTGTTGCGCATTCGCATGCTTCCGGACAGGGTCCGGATCATCGCGGCCGCGTGACGAGAATTCGAGGACGCCGCGATCTGCTTTCCGGCCCCGATGGCGTTCAGTATTCCATTAAACGCCGAAGACTGCAAATAGCAGAGTGCCACCGTGCGCTTCCCTTCCGAAATCAGTGACTTAGTTAAAAGGCGTGAATCACAACGGGAGCCGAGGCTTGGGTATCGCGTCACGCCTTAACGAGGAGAGGTTTCTGGTCACCGCACTCGTCGTCGCGGTGATGGCCTATCTTCTGGAACACACGGTTATCGAGATGGGGCGCGGCTTGGCGCTCATCGCCACCGCCGCCTTGGTCGCCACCATCGTACTCGCCTCCATCCGCGTCGCCCATCATGCCGAACTCCTCGCCGTCAAGGTCGGTGATCCCTACGGCACGATGATTCTGACACTTTCGGCTCTCGCCGTCGAAGTCATCATCCTCGCCACCATGATGAGCGGCGAGAGCTCGCCGACGCTCGTGCGCGACACGATCTACTCGGCCCTGATGTTCGATATCAACGGCATCCTCGGCCTCGCGGCCCTCCTTGGCGGCCTCAAGCATGGAGAGCAGCCCTACAACGACAATTCGGGCAAGACCTACGGCGTGATGATCCTGACCGCCATGGGCATTTCGATGATCGTGCCGGAATTCGTGCCGAGCGATAAGTGGCACTATTATTCCGCCTTTACCATCGTCGCGATGATCGCTCTCTACGGCCTCTTCCTGCGTATGCAGGTCGGCCAGCACAGCTATTTCTTCAGCTACAGCTATCCGCGCTCCGAGCGGAAGCGGGAAAGTCAGGAAGAACACGGCGCCGACGGACCGGCCGCTGTCTCGATCGCCACCATCCTCGTCGGCGTCGTCATCATCGGCCTGCTGGCGGAGTTCATGTCGGCTTTCATGACCGAATGCCTGCGCGACAGCGGCGCGCCGATCGCGGTGACCGCCGTCGTCGTCGCGGCGATTTCGGCCGCGCCTGAAATCCTGACCGCGTTGCGGGCGGCGCTCAAGAACCGAATGCAGGCGACCGTCAACATCGCCATGGGCGCCTCGCTGTCGACGGTGATCCTGACGGTGCCCGTCATGGAGGCGATCGCACTCTATACCGGCCAGCCCTTCATGATGGCGATGACCCCGGTGCAGACGGTGATGGTAACGATCACCTTGATTGCCGCCGCGATCAACCTCAACGACGGCGAGACCAACGCCATAGAAGGCATGACGCATTTCATCCTCTTCGCCACCTTCGTCATGCTGACGGCGCTTGGTCTCTGAGGGCTCCCTCACCGCGGAAAAAGGGAAAGAACAGGCTGTTTAGGCGGACTGTTGGGCGAAGAGCAGGCGTTCGCGGGCCGCGAACCATTCCTCGGCGTAATCGTCGTTCTTGTGTTCCTCGAAATAAGGCCCGCCATCGGTGAAATGGACGTTCTTGGCGTCTTCGCGGTAGTCGTATTCATTGACGAGGTAATTCCACGTCACCGGCAATTCGCCGATGAGGTCTTCATTCTCCAGCCATTTGAACTGATGGAGTTGCAGCCCGGTCGCGGTATTGACGTAGTCGGGCGTCAGCGCGCGGCATTCGTCATTGTTGAAGAGGATGAGGCTCGACCAGTTCTTCTTTTCGTACTTGGTCTGTGCCTGGCCGAGGAACTTGGTGTCGATCTTCGGCTGGTAATCGTGTTTGACGCACATGGCGGCGTAACGCTCGTCGCGCAATGCCCAAAGCTCGGCGATATCGGCACGCATCAGCATGTCGCAATCCATGAAGATGCTCCAGCCGTCGTAACCGCTGAGATAGGGCGTCAGGAAACGCGAGAAGGAAAACTCCGTGGATTGCATCGCGTTGCGCTGGCGGGTGAAAATCCCGCCAAGGTTGGAGAGCGCAATGGGCGAGAACTCGATTGGGATCGACGACTTCTCGATGATGCTCTGCACGAGAACGTGGTAGGCGACCACTTCCTTGGGATCGAATCCCACAAATATTCGAACGTTCTGTTGTTCCATTGTCCACCTTGATCGCCAGTATCGGCAACAGCTTTCGTGGCCACCCACGCCTGTTAGCAAAGGCCCGCGACAGTCATCCCTTCGACTTTTCGAGAAAACGCTGCTTGCGGGTTTTCGGTTTGAACCGCCGAAAGAAATTGTCGACGGCGCGGATGAACTTGGTGACGGACATCAGCCTGTCGATCTGGCTGTTCGTATTGTCGAGCCGCTCCGACAAGACCTCAGCCGCAGTCATCGCGATCTCGATCGGCGGCACCTCAGGAAACCGTTTGGCGAGCGCCGAATAGGGGCTGGCATCGACGCCGCCCATCATCGAGATCGATCCCATGCGCGCAAAGAGACGCAGGAAGATCTGCTCGAACGTCCAATCGTGCACGTCGAACACCTTCCACTTCTCGCTCCGTTTCGCCGAAAAGCCGGCAAGCAGGATCTTGCCCGGCAACTGCAGATCGGCGAGCCACAGCGCCACCGCAAAGCCGCTCGTCGCGATCTTGCCGATCGGATAGAGATCGGCGAGCATTTGCGTCAGATCAAGGTGACGGGCCTTAGCGCCTTCGAAGCGGCTCTTTTCGCTGAGATTTTCCTTGACGGAGACCCGGATGTTGACGACGCCGAGGAAATCGTCGCCGCCAAAGAACCGCAAGACATCCGCCGCCTCGCGCCGGTGGACGATATGGGCGCCCATCACGTCGCTGCGGGCAACCAGCATGGAATGGCCGACGAAGGGTTCGTCGAGCACCTTGTAGACCTTGTTGAAGAAGACGTAGAGCGCCGTCTCCGGCAATTCGCTCCGCAGCCGTTCAATATCGACCGCCTCGCTGTTTGCTACCAGCACGATATGGGAATAGCCCGACAACAACGCCTTCCACGCTTCCGGCGTCAGGAAATTGAAGCCACCATCCGGAGTGGTCGTAGCCTTGTTATCGCTGGGGATTGCTTCCATATCGCCTCACATGCACTTTCCAAGGACGACGCGTTCCGCCCGCCCGACTAGCTGTTGCTGAAATAGGCGCGCATCCGGGCAAGCCGCGTCAGCCCGCCGATCTGCTTTCCCACATGCGAGAGGAAGCCCGCCACTCGGTCCGTCGTCGACGGTTGCCTGCAGAAAGACGCCCAGGACGTGTTGCGAAGATCTTCGGCATAACGATCGGCCATCCGCCGGTGCACCCAGGGAACGTTCGCCTGCCACGGCTTCTTGCGGCCGGTAAAATGAAAGATGGCCGGCCGGCCGACGAAAGGCAGCAGGCCCGTCTGCGTATTCCAGCGCGGATCGAGCACCAGCCAATCGCTATCGAAAGTGACGTTCAGTGCATCCTGGTCGTTGTTCTCGAACAGGTGCGACCGTTCCTCGAAGATCTCCCGGGTCCTTGCGAAAAGCCCCCTCGCCCGGCAGGCCGACCAGTCGAACAGCAGCACGCCGGCATTGAAGTAACGGCCGCCCTCGCTCATGCCGATCTTGCGCTGGCGTGCGCCGGCCTTTTCGGGAAAGGCCATGACATAGTCGTCGACGGCAGCAAGCGCCTTGCCTTGGAGATCCCGCGTGAAGAGTTCGTCGACGGATGCCACTGCGAGCACATCGGCATCGAGGTAAAGCAGGCGCTCGATATGTTCTGGTATATCCCGATCCATATAGAGCCGCGCCAGCGTGGCGGCGGACCAGCGGCCCCGCGCCTGGAGGCCGGTGTCGGGCGTCTTATAGGGCAACACCCTGATCGCCATACCGTGAAGCCGCCCAAAATTATCGACCTCGGTGACCTCGTGCGGCTTGAGGTCAATGCCGAGAAGCAGGAACTCTACATCAGCATTGGTAAGATTGCGCTTGACGGAAAGCAGAGTGCAGCAGGCGGCCGGGAGCATGTTAACGTCAGAACAGACGATGACGGCACTCTGCTGCAAAATCCGGACCCCCGAAGCGGCAATTTGAACTTGATGCCGGATATCTAGTTGGTTTGGCGTCCGCCCGCAACAGCAGATCACCCGCCCCACCGGCACTCCCCGTCACGTTTTGAATCGGAATTCAACGACTTGCGAGGCGAAGTGGATTCAATGCGGCAACGGGTTGAATCGGGATGTGAACTTGGAGCCTTTCCTGGTCAGATTGCAGCATTCTGTTGGCTCAAACGGAGTTGGATGGTCGACCGGCCGGCGCGCGTCGGGCGATCGGCTCGGACGTACCTGCGGGTATGCCCGTCGCCAATCGCCTTTGCCCTGACGAAAACCTGCTCCGGCAGAACGCTGCAATCTGACCAGGAAAGGCTCTAAAGCCGCAGCGCCAAAGGATGATCGACGAGCAGCCGGTCGACGGTGGCAAGCTGCAAGCCTTCGACCTTGCACTGCGCCAGCAGCAGCCGATCAAAGGGATCACGCGTCTCCGGCTCGGGGTCGGCGGCAGTAATCACATGCTGAATTTCGATCCCCAGCAGGATCAGCCCTATTTCCTCAAGAGAACCGGCAATGTCTTCGAGCGGCATGCCGGGATCCAACTTTCCCAGACGAGCCTTGATCGCCGTTTCCCAAAGGCTCGCGACGCTGACGAAGCCCACGGTTTTGCTGTCGCCGAGCAGCGACGCGATCTCCGGAAATCGCGCGCCAGCATCCTTCCTCAGGATCGCGAGAACGATGTGAGTATCAAGAAGAAGTCTCATGACTCCGGCAAAGGCCTCAGGAGGAAATCCTCCGGCAGCGGATCGTCAAAATCATCCGCGATGAACGGCACCGGATTGGTAATACCCCGAGCACGAAGATAGGCCTGACCGGCCTCCAGATTCAAACCGCCGCGTTTCTGATGCGGCACCAGGTCGAACACCGGTCGGCCGTTCCGCGTGACGACAATGGTCTCGCCTGCCTCGACCTCGCGGGCAAGCTCGGTCAGGCGGTTCTTCGCGTCACGGATCGAAACGGTCTTCATGATACCAAATGTAGCCACATGCAGCCACACCGTCAACGCCGGATAAATAAAAGGCCCGCCGTCACCGGCAGGCCTTCGATCGATATGATCGCGGTTCGTTTTACTTGCAGGCGCCGCAGAAGCGCTGGATGCGGCGGCAGGCTTCCTCGAGCAGATCTTCCGACGTCGCATAGGAGATGCGGAAATTCGGGCCGAGGCCGAAGGCGGAGCCGTGAACGACGGCGACGCCTTCCGATTCCAGAAGCTCGGAAACGAAATCTTCGTCCGTCTCGATGACCTTGCCCGACGGCGCCGTCTTGCCGATCAGGCCGGCGCAGGACGGATAGACGTAGAAGGCGCCTTCCGGCACCGGGCAGACGATGCCCTTGGCCTGGTTCAGCATGGACACGACGAGGTCGCGGCGACCTTCGAAGATTTTCTTGTTCGCCGGGATGAAGTCCTGCGTGCCGTTCAGCGCTTCGACAGCCGCCCACTGGGCGATCGACGTCGCACCCGAGGTCTGCTGACCCTGGATCATGTCCATTGCCTTGATGAGATGGAGCGGGCCGGCGGCATAACCGATACGCCAGCCGGTCATGGCATAGGCCTTGGAGACGCCGTTCATCGTCAGTGTGCGGTCGTAGAGGCTGGGCTCGACCTCCACGGGAGTGACGAACTTGAAGTCGCCATAGGTCAGGTGCTCGTACATGTCGTCCGTCAGCACCCAGACATGCGGATGCTTCATCAGCACGTCGGTCAGCGCCTTCAGTTCGGCACGCGTATAGGCCGCACCCGTCGGGTTGGACGGCGAGTTGAAGATGAACCACTTGGTCTTCGGCGTGATCGCCTTTTCGAGATCGGCGGCCTGGAGCTTGAAATTATGCTCCTGGGTGGCCGAAACGAACACCGGCGTGCCGCCGCAGAGCGCCACCATCTCCGGATAGGACACCCAGTAGGGCGCCGGAATGACGACCTCATCGCCCGGGTTCAGAGTCGCCATGAAGGCGTTGAACAGGATCTGCTTGCCGCCGGTGCCGACGATCGTCTGCTCCCAGGAATATTCCAGGCCGTTCTCGCGCTTGAACTTGGCGGCGATCGCCTTGCGCAGCTCAGGGATACCGGAAACCGGCGTGTACTTCGTCTCGCCGCGGTTGATCGCGTCGATGGCGGCCTTCTTGATATTGTCGGGCGTATCGAAATCCGGCTCGCCCGCGCCGAGGCCGATGACGTCGCGTCCTTTCGCTTTCAGCTCGCGCGCTTTCTGGGAAACGGCGATGGTGGCTGAAGGCTTCACACGGGAAAGAGCATCGGCAAGGAAGGCCATGATATCGGTCCTATTGGTTAAAACGGGCAGAAAGCCGGGACCGGAGTTCTGCGGTTAGCTCTATGTCCAATGTATGACGGCATTTCAAGGGCAAAGGCGTGATGGGGGCAATGATTCTTATCGATCGTTTTGCCGCACCGGCGGGCGGACCCGCCGTCGTTCTCACCGGGACTTGCAGCGCGCAGTCGAAACGCACCGCACACTCTTGTTTGGCTGGCCGCAGCTGTCATCCTCTATCTGGCTGCGGCGGGCGAGATCACCAGCAATGTATGGAACTTGCACATCTTCCATGTGCCGGCCGCGATATTTGCGGCCACGGCGCGCTTCTTCTGGCAAAGCTTTCATCTAAGACAACCCCGGCGGTCGTGCTCCGCTTGATCTGCATCGTGGTCGTCGCTGTGGGCTGGTCGACCCTTCCCCCTCGTCAGGACGATGAAGAAGCCAATCGCCATGAAGGGCAAGCTGCTTGACGAGGAACTGGCGCGGCTGGCGAAACCGGGCGACCTTGTCGTCGCCATCGCACCCGAGGGCCGGCGATCCCGTCGCGGTCTAATACAGCAGGGCGCGCGGATGGGTGTTTCCACCCGGCGGAGGCGATTCCGAATGGTCGAAATTCGTCGCCAATGACGCCACGGCGATCGGGCAGCTCGAGGACCTGCGCGGCAGGGGGCGGATCTGTTCGGCGTGGCGAAGAACGCCGCCGACAAGCAGGATCTACGGTTCATCGAGCATCATGTCGGCGTCATCGATTATCTGAACAAGACCGCAACCAAGCTTGTGGATTCGGATGATTTGCTGGTCTACAGAATTACCCATCCATGAACGTCACGACAATTGGGGGCACGGGATTTGGGCAGGGTATGACCCCGGCCGCGGTATTTTCACGGTGACGATGATCATGTTTTTCGTCTTTTAAAATCAGAGAGATCGCCGGATTTCAATCGCGCCACGAATAAGCCGCAACAAATGCCGCCCGCCGCCGCAATTCGGTCGCGAGCGCGCCGAGATCGAAGCTGCATCATTCCCTCATCCAAAATTGGTTATTGAGGGTAGGCCAATGTTTCTGGAAGATGAGTTCGCCATTGGGCGCATGCGCATGCGCCGGATCTCCATTTCATGTCTTGTCGCCGTCACCGCCTTTGTCGCCTGCATCGCTGCGATGCTGGGGCTTGCCTCTGCCGCCCGCGCCGAGACGCGGCAGGCATCCGGCCAGCTCGCGGCCCTTCTACGGCCGAACGACGTCAATAGCGGCTCGCTGCTCTTCCCGTCGAAGGAACCGGGCTTTTATGTCGAAGCGCCGCGGCTGAAGACCGACGTCGCAATCGCTGTTTCCGGCCCGATCGCCAGGGTGAAGGTGACCCAGCGTTTCCAGAACCCGAGCCAGGGCTGGGTCGAGGGCACCTACGTCTTCCCGCTGCCGGACAATTCCGCCGTCGATGCGCTGAAGATGCAGATCGGCGAACGCTTCATCGAAGGCCAGATCAAGCCGCGCCAGGAAGCCCGCGAGATCTACGAGCAGGCCAAGGCTGAGGGCAAGAAGACAGCGCTGCTCGAACAGCAACGGCCGAACATCTTCACCAACCAGGTCGCCAATATCGGTCCCGGCGAAGAGATCGTCGTGCAGATCGAATATCAGCAGACGGTCCACCAGTCCGGCGGCGAATTCTCGCTGCGTTTCCCGATGGTCGTCGCGCCGCGCTACAATCCGGCGCCGATCGTCCAGACCGTCGAGTTCAACAACGGTGCCGGCTTCGCAACACCGAGAGACCCGGTGGAAAATCGCGAGAAGATCGAAGCCCCGGTGCTCGATCCGCGCGAGAATGCCAAAATCAATCCGATCTCGTTGACAGTCAATCTCAAGGCTGGCTTCCCGCTCAGTGGAGTGAAGTCGTCCTTCCACGACGTCGATATCCGGGAGGACGGCGACCAGGCGAGAACGATCAGCCTGAAAGGAGACGCGGTTCCTGCCGACAAAGATTTCGAGCTCACCTGGAAAGCCGCTCCGGGCAAGACGCCAGGCGCCGGCCTCTTCCGCGAAGCGATTGATGGCAAGACCTATCTGCTTGCCTTCGTCACCCCGCCCACCGCGCCGGATGCGGCAGCGCCGGCAAAACGCGAAGTGGTCTTCGTCATCGACAATTCCGGCTCCATGTCCGGCCAGTCGATCGAGCAGGCAAGACAAAGCTTGGCGCTTGCCATCTCCAGATTGAACCCGGACGACCGCTTCAACGTCATCCGTTTCGACGATACGATGACCGACTATTTCAACGGCCTCGTCGCCGCTACTCCCGATAACCGCGAAAAGGCCATCGCTTACGTCCGGAGCCTGAACGCCGATGGCGGCACGGAAATGCTGCCGGCGCTCGAGGATGCACTTCGCAACCAAGGCCCCGTCGCAACCGGCGCTCTGCGCCAGGTCGTCTTCCTGACGGATGGCGCGATCGGCAACGAAAAACAGCTCTTCCAGGAAATCACCGCAAACCACGGCGATGCCCGCGTATTCACCGTCGGCATCGGCTCGGCGCCGAACACTTATTTCATGACCAAAGCCGCCGAGGTCGGCCGCGGCACCTTCACCCAGATTGGCTCGACCGACCAGGTGGCAAGCCGCATGAGCGAACTCTTCGCCAAGCTGCAGAACCCCGCAATGACCGATATCGCCGCAGCCTTCGAAGGCATCGAAGCCGAGGATATCACGCCGAACCCGATGCCCGACCTCCATAGCGGCGAGCCCGTCGTTCTGACTGCGGAATTGCCGCAGGAAAAGCCTACCGGCAAGCTGCAGATCGTCGGCAAGACAGGCAACCAGCCCTGGCGCGTCGAGATGGATATCGCCAATGCCGCAGACGGCAACGGCATTTCCAAGCTCTGGGCGCGACGCAAGATCGACGATTTCGAGGCCCGTGCCTATGAGCGCCAGGACCCCGCGGCACTCGACAAGGACATCGAGACGGTGGCGCTCGCCCACCACCTCGTCTCGCGCGTCACCAGTCTGGTCGCCGTCGACGTCACGCCGTCGCGGCCGGCAACCGAACCGCTCGGCTCGACGAAGCTGCCGCTCAACCTCCCCGAAGGTTGGGACTTCGGAAAGGTCTTCGGCGAAAATGCTGTCCCTTCTGGCGGCGCCGAACGCCATGGCGCGGCCACGCCGGTTGGAAGAGCCGAACCGCAACGGACCGCAGCCGCAACCCAGGATCTCGCCGCATCGCCCGAGATCGCCAACTTGATGGCCGCGGCGCCGACGGCGAAAGCCGCCATGCTGATCGCGCAGAAGAGCTCAACCGTGAACTTGCCGCAGACGGCGACGCGCGCCGACGAGCAGATCATGCGCGGGCTCACCATGCTGCTGCTGGCGCTGGCGGCGGCGAGCGGGCTCGCCATCTGGCGCCGCCGCCTCAAGGGTCTCGTCACTGCCGGAGCCAAGCGCGATGGCTTCTAGCAACAATCAGGAAGCGGCCGAATTCGAGCCGCTTCCGACCTATCTGGAACTCGCCATGGCCGCCGCCACGGCCCACGACATGCCGAAGGCACGGAGGAGAAAGGGTTTCTTCCTCTGGCGTCTTTCGCCGATCGAAAAGACGATCGCCTTCGCCATTGCCGGTCTTGCTTTCTACGGCTTGACGCTGATCGGCGACGGCCTCCTGCTGAAGGCGAAGGCAGAAATCTCTCAGGTCCTGCTGAAGCGTGCTTTTGCCGCCGAACTGAGCGGCAAGGAGACGAAACCCTGGCCTTGGGCCGATTTCATCACTGAAGCGAGGGTGCGTGCGCCGCGCCTCGGCAAGGAGGCGATCGTGCTTTCCGGCGCCTCCGGCCAAGCGCTCGCCTTCGGTCCGGCCTGGCTCGCCAATACACCGCAGCCGGGCGACGAAGGCACCTCCGTCATCGCCGCCCATCGCGACACCCATTTCCGCTGGCTGCAATATATAAGGCCGGGCGATACGATCGAAGTTACCCGCCGCGACGGCAAGCTATTGACATTCAAGGCCGGCGAAGGCCGCGTTGCCCCCTGGGACGCGAGCGGCATCGACCCCTCCTCCGATGGCCGCCGCCTTGTACTGACCACCTGCTGGCCTTTCGATGCGACCGAACGCGGGCCGCTGCGCTACATCCTCGAAGCCGAACTGGTCGATGGTAACGCGGCCGGCTCCGTTCAACCGGCAAACACAAAGCCGTTATTACAGACAGACTGAGGCTTGAAGCTCTGCCCTGCCCACTCCACGTTCCGGATGGAGAGACGACGGGGAAGCAAATGACAAGAATATCCGCCTTCCATTTCGCCGCGACGCTGATTCTTTTCGGCGCCACTTCGGCCAATGCGGCCGATACCGTCAACACGCAGGGTCCTACGGTTCGCGTCGAAAAACTGGCCGATGGTCTCGAACACCCCTGGGCGGTCGAAGTGTTGCCCGACGGCGCCTATCTCGTCACCGAGCGGCCGGGCCGCATACGTATCATCCGCAATGGCAAGCTTTCCGAGCCGATCGGCAACGTGCCCAAAGTGAATGCCCGCGGCCAGGGCGGTCTTATGGACGTGGCGCTTGCCACGGACTTTGTCGCGAGCAGAAAACTCTATTTCACCGCCGCCATCGCCAACAAGCAGGGCTCCGGCACCGAGGCCTTCAGCGCGACGCTATCTCCTGACGAAAAGACGCTTGAGGCGGTGACGCCGATTTTCACCATGAAGCGCTTCACCTCAGGCAACATCCAATATGGCGCGCGTATCGCGATTGCCCCTGACGGCACGCTGTTCATCAGTGTCGGCGACCGCGGCGACCGCGACCGCTCGCAGGACTGGCAGGACGATGCCGGCTCGATCGTTCACATCAATGCCGACGGCAGCATCCCCGCCGACAATCCGTTCAAGGACGGCGGCAAGGCGCTGCCGGAGATCTGGTCGAAGGGCCACCGGAACCCGCAGGGCATCTCTTTCGATGCCAAGGACGGCAAGCTCTACACCGTCGAGCATGGCGCACGCGGCGGCGACGAGATCAATCGGATCGAAGCCCGCAAGAATTATGGCTGGCCGATCATCACCTACGGCCGTGACTATTCGGGCGCCGAGATCGGCGAAGGCACCGCCAAAAAAGGGCTGGAGCAGCCGCTGCACTATTGGGATCCTTCGATCGCGCCCGGCGCGCTCGCTGTCTATCGCGGCGCCATGTTCCCGGAATGGGACGGCGACTTCCTCGTCGCGGCACTGAAATTCCAGCTGCTCTCGCGCATGCAGCGCGACGAGAGCGGCGCCTTCGTCGCCGAAGAGCGCTTGTTCGAAGGTGATTACGGCCGCATCCGCGACGTCATCGTGGCGCCCGATGGCGCGCTGCTGATGGTGACGGACGAGGACGACGGCGCGCTGCTCAGGGTCTCGCGCGCTCCGGCCAGCAACGGTTGAGCGATCACAGCGCGCTGCGCAATTCCTTGCGAATGACGAATTTCAGCCCCGACCAGGTCCCGTCGACAGCGCAGACCTTGATGTCGACCAGGCCAGTTGGCAGCAGGATCTCCCGCAGCACGTCTTCGGTGATATCGGTCGGCACGCGTGAACTCTTCTTCGGCCAGGAGATCCAGATCATGCCGTCGGGCTTTAGGACCCGCAAAAGCGTTGGCGCCGCCGCTTCCAGCACCATGCGCTCAGTGACAAATAGATGCACATAGTCAAACGCCCGCAAAAGCGTCTCGGGAAGCACGCGGACGACCGAAGCAAAACCGGCGAAACCAACGATGTCTTCGATCGTTTCGGGAACATCGAGAAGAGCGGCAGCCTGCCCATGCGCAAGCCCGAGCTTCCTGGCAAGCGGCGTACCGGAATAGCTTGCCGTTCCGGGTGCAGCCATGTCGCTCGCCGGCCGCTGTTTTTCGTGTTGCATGCCTCCACCTCCCCCATCAGCACCAAGTCTTCGCCCTTGCCTAGCGGAAAGGCAACTGCTAACCGCTCGGACACATCTCCCTTCCCTTGGAGGACGACATGACGCGCATTCAGGCGAATCTCCTCCTGTTGTTTGCCGCCGCCATCTGGGGCGGCGGATTCGTCGCACAATCGACGGCGATGAAGGCGATCGGCCCCTTCTGGTTCATCGCCCTGCGTTTTGCAGTTGCCACATTGGCCGTCTTGCCTTTCGTTCTTCTGGAAGCGCGCAAGGCAGAGGCGAAGACCAGCGCGCGCCATGCCAGGCTCTACGTCCTTACCGGCCTTGCCCTTTTCAGCGGCGCTGCCACCCAGCAGGTCGGCCTGCAGACGACGACGGTAACGAATTCCAGCTTCATCACCGGCCTCTATGTCGTCTTCGTGCCGCTCATTGCCGTGTTCTTCCTGCGCCGTGCCCCGCATTGGATCATCTGGCCGGGCGCGCTGATGGCGCTCGCCGGCATCTATCTCCTATCCGGCGGTCATCTTTCGGCGCTCACCTCAGGCGATCTCCTGACCGTGGTCTGCGCCGTCTTCTGGGCGATCCAGATCACCCTTGCCGGCACGACCGTCTCCGAGAACGGAAGGCCACTCGCGCTGGCGGCCACGCAATTTGCCGTTACCACTGTCTTCGGGCTGGCCATTGCCGCAACGGTCGAACCGATCAGCCTTTCCGCGATTTGGTCCGCAGGACCCGAGATCCTTTATGTCGGCATCTTCTCGTCCGGTCTGGCCTTCGTGCTGCAGGTAATCGCGCAGCGCTACACGACGCCGTCGCAGGCGGCGATCTTCCTTTCGTCCGAAGCGCTCTTCGGTGCATCGCTCGCAGCCCTGATTCTCGGTGAGTCGATGCCGGCGACAGGATATACAGGTTGTGCGCTAATGTTTATCGCTATGCTTGTAGTCGAGATCGTCCCCGGATTTGCTCGCCGCCGCTTGCCAGCCGTCTGAACACGCCTCCAAATATGGGTGGACGCCGGATCTGGAAAAAAATTTTAGGAACCCGCAAGGCCCGTTTACGTTGCATTTTTGGCAAAATCTGCCCGAAACTTACATTGCGGACGATATGAATCGTTAATCATCCTCCGTTCGCGACGGAAATTTTGCGTTTTTGCGCAAACCAGATGTCGGGAGCAGTGTGCCCGGAAGGACACGTTAAAAAACTTTTGCTTGCCAAAATCCCTTAAACGCAGCACTCTCGGCTCGTTCGGGCATTTTGCGAGCATGGGAAGTCCTTAAGTATTTGCGCGCCGGGAACGCTAATATTCCGGTCAGCCGGTTCCAGAAAAAGCAGGCGAAAGCCCTGCTTGGAACAGGCCGAGGTAGAGGGGACCTTTTTCTCACATTTCAAGACTTGCCTGCTAACGCCTCCCGCAAGGAGGCAATGCTATGATGCTGCCCGTGTGGATGGCGGGCAGAGAGAAAAGGACCTGACGCATGGCCGAGACTGGCACTGTAAAATTCTTCAATACCGACAAGGGCTTCGGCTTCATCAAGCCGGACCGGGGCGGCGCCGATATCTTCGTTCACATTTCTGCCGTACAGGCCTCCGGGCTGGCCGGTTTGACGGAAAACCAGAAGGTAAGCTTCGACACGGAGCCGGATCGCCGCGGCAAGGGCCCCAAGGCTGTCAATCTGCAGATTGCCGGCTGAGCCCTTAACTAGGCTGTCGAATTCGAGTTGAAGCCCGGCAGCAATGCCGGGTTTTGTCGTTCAGCCTTCGTTCAGCTAGAAATCTCTAGGACTGACACCATCGAGAAGGAGCCGGAGTTCGGTTTCCGAGATTGGGACTTGATGGTTATGAACAGGCTCGCCAAAACTCTTCTGCTGACGGCAACGGCTGCCGCGCTTACTCTCTCCGTCATCGGCGACGCCTCGGCCGGCGACCGCCACTGGCGCCATCATAACAACAACGACGCCTTGGTCGGCGGCGCTGTCGGCCTCGCCACCGGTCTGATCGTCGGCTCGGCCATCGCCAACGCCAATAACGGCCCTGTTTACGACGAACCCCGCTACATCGACCCGCCTTACGAGCCGGGATATTACGAGCCTGCTCCGGTCTATCGCGCCCCGCGCCGCGTCTATGTCGAGCAGCCGCAGTATGTCGAACAGCCGAGATATTATGCGCCCGTCCGCACCTCGGTGGAGCCCTGGTCACCGCAATGGGAGCGTTACTGCTCCTACCGCTACCGCTCCTTCGATCCGCGCAGCGGCACCTATATCGGCAATGACGGCCGCAGCCATTTCTGCACTGCAGGCTGATTGTTCAAAATTCCTGATACAAAGCGCCGCTCCTCAGCGGCGCTTTTGTTTTTTGCCGAGTTTAGGCGGTCTTCTTTTCCCAAGGCATTAGGCCCGCTTCGGCATCCGGGTCAAAATCAGTCGAGACGCTGACGGCACGCCATTCTCGATCGGCCTCGATGCGCGCCGCATCCGCTTTCTCGACATTGCGAACCGCATCGCTGCCGAGCAGCAACCGGAACGGCGGTTGTTCGAGCCCTGAAATGTGGATGACGACCGCAGCCGCCTTGGCAGGATCGCCAGGTTGACGGCCGTCATATTCACGCTGGAAGCGCACTGTGGCGCCGACCGTTTCCGCATAGTTCGCTCGCCCCTCGGCCAGCACCGTCGAGGCACCGGCAAAATCCGTTCTGAAGCCGCCCGGCTCGATCACCGTCACCCTGATGCCGAATGGCGCGATCTCTTTCGACAACACCTCCGAAAAGCCCTCGACGGCGAATTTGGCTGCCGAATAGGCGCCGCGTCCAGCCGGTCCGATACGGCCACCAACGGATGAGAACTGGATGATATGGCCCGCACCCTGTTCGCGCATCAGGGCGATCACCGCCTTGGTCATGATAACAGTGCCGAACAGGTTGGTCTCGATCTGGGCCCGGAAATCGGCAAGGCTGGTATCCTCGATCGGGCCGACATTGCCGTAGCCGGCATTGTTGACAAGCACGTCGATACGGCCGAACCGCTTCACGCCAGCTTCCACCGCGGCAGCTGCCGCCTGCTCGTCGGTCACGTCAAGCGGCAGCGTCAGCACCTGACTGCGGTACAGTTCGGAAAGAACGGCAAGCTGAGCGGGATCGCGCGCCGTCGCCACCAGATTGTCGCCGGCTGCCAGAACCGCCTCCGCCAGCGCCCGACCGAGACCACGCGAACTGCCTGTAATCAACCACACCTTCGACATCGGTAACCTCTCCTTGATTGGTTCCCGGAGCATGTAGGTCGTATTGTTTCCATTCGAAAGAAGGTACCAGTATGATCTATACACACCCTGAGGTAACTGGGAATGGCCGGCGAAATGTTCGATTTCTGTTGCAACATGACCGACGAGCAGGATGCGCGGGCGCGCGCCTTGATCGAGCGGGCGGCGGCGAAATGGCCGCTGCGCATCCTGCACGTCTTGTCCGATGCCGGCGCGCCCTTACGCTTCTCGCGCCTCATGGAGCGGGTTGAGGGCATCAGCCAGAAAGTGCTGACTCAGACGCTGCGCACGCTCGAAAACGACGGCCTCATTATTCGCACGCTCTATCCCGAGATTCCACCGCGCGTCGAATATGAATTGACGCCGCTCGGCCGCAATCTGCTCATGCAGGTTGTCACTCTCTGGCGCTGGATCGTCGAGCGCCTGGATGAGTTCGATGCGCGCAAGGCCGTGAAGCTGACGGCAACGGACATTTAAGCGGGAATGCGGATCGTCGCCCTCAAGCCTCCGAGTGGACTGTCGCCGAGCGTGACGTTGCCCCCATGGCTGCGCGCAATATCACGGGCGATCGCAAGACCGAGGCCAGTGCCCGACGCATCGAGGTTGCGGGCCGTGTCCAGCCGGAAGAACGGCTTGAACACGTCTTCGCGATTCTTTTCCGGAATGCCCGGCCCGTCATCGTCAAAAATAACAGTCAGCCACTTGGCATTGTGCTTGGCCTCGATGTCGAGCCTGTCGGCATAACGGCGCGCGTTCGAGGCAAGGTTGGTGACGAGACGCGTGAACGCATTCGGTCTGACGGAAATGTCGTCGTCGCCCTCGATCGAATAGCTGAACCTTTTACGATGCAGAACGAAATCGGATTCCAGCTTGGCGAAGATCTCGCTGAGCTTCAGTTCGCCAACATCCTCTTCGACCTCGCCGCGGGCGAAGGCCATGTAGGCTTCCAGCATCGTCTGCATATCATTGACGTCGTCGTTCAGGCCATGCAGGTCGGGATTGTCGCCGGCGAGCGCCAGTTGCAGCTTGAAGCGGGTGAGAATGGTGCGCAGATCGTGGCTGACGCCGGAAAGCATCGCCGTGCGCTGCTCGATCTGCCGTTCGATGCGTTCACGCATCAGAATGAAAGCAAGGCCGGCGCGCCTGACCTCGTCGGCGCCGCGCGGATAGAAATTGTCGGGCTTCTGCCCTTTGCCGAAGCTTTCGGCAGCCCGGGCCAGCATCAGGATCGGCCGAATCTGTCCGCGCAGGAAGAGGATCGAGATGCCGATCAGCACCAGCGACGTGCCGACCATCCAGACGATGAAGATATGGGTGTTTGAGGCATAGGTCTGACTGCGTTTGGCCAGCACCCGCAGTATCTTGTTCTCGAGCTTGATGCGGATTTCGACGAGATTCGAGTTACCAACCGTGTCGATCCAGAAAGGCCGGTGAATCTCATCGGTGATCTCATCGCTGAGAATGCCGTCAAGGATCGAGAAGAAGGGCTTGACGCGCGGCGGCGGCAGATCGCCGTCCGGCTCGATCGAAATCTGCAAGTTGAGCTGATCGCGCGCGATGCGGATGATCTCGCTATAGTCCGAATTCTGCGGATAAGTCTCGACGATCTCGATAATCGCGGCGATGTCGCGGGTGACGGCGAGCGACAGCCGTTCGGTCACCATTTGCCAGTGACGCTCCATGAAGACGGCGGCCACGACGGATTGCAGCAGCACCATCGGGATGATGATGATCAGCAGTGAGCGCGCGTAGAGTCCGGTGGGCAATCGGCGCCGCAGCCAGCGGACGATCCAGCGCCAGCCCGCCGCCGGAGCGCGGTCTTCCCGCCGCAAACTGTCCATTGTCACCATCGTCGGTCCCGGCCGTTCAGAGCACGATGCGGGAAAGTGTGAACGTCATCGGCATCATGCTCCACTTCTCAAATCTAGTCGATGCTCAGCCTGTATCCGATGCCGCGAACCGTCTGCAGCCAGACGGGGTTGGCCGGATCCTCCTCGATCTTGCGCCTGAGCCGGTTGATCTGCACGTCGATCGTCCGCTCCCCGACCTCGGTGTCATTGCCGATCAGTTCGTGACGGGGGATGGTGTCACCGGCGCGCCGCGCAAAGAGCAGCATGATTTCCTGCTCGCGATCGGTAAGCCGGATCACCTCACTGGCTTTCTTCAGCTCCTTGCGGGTCAAGGAGAAAGTGTAGGGCCCGAACATGACCTGTTCAATCTTCAGCCCCTCACCGCCAGCGTTGCGGCGCAGGATATTGTTGATGCGCAGGACCAGCTCGCGCGGATCGAAGGGTTTTGAGAGATAATCGTCGGCGCCGGCCTCGAGGCCTTCGATGCGGTTGCCCGATTCCGCCAGCGCCGTCAGCATGATGATCGGCACATTCTTGATGGCCCGAAGCCCGCGGGTGACGTCTATGCCGGATTCGCCCGGCATCATCACATCCATGATGATGAGATCGAAATCGAGACCGGCAAGTTTGCGCTGCGCCTCGGCGCCGTCGGCCGCGACAGTGACGCGAAAGCCGTTCTCCGCGAGATAACGATTGAGCAGCGCGCGGATGCGGGAGTCATCGTCGACCACCAGCAGATGCGCCGCATCGTCGGAAATACCTGTCCTGACCGCCATTCAATCCGCCTTCTTTCTGTCCCGCATGCCTCCGAGGAAGGCCTTCACGCCCTCCCGCTCCTGCGCAGAGGCTCCTTCGAATGCCCGCTCAATGCGGCGCGATTGCGGCTCTGCAAGGGCAAGCGCCAGCTCGCGGCCCGATTTCGTCGGATAAAGCTTGCGCTGCCGCCGATCCTCAGGACCGGCCACCTGGCGAATATAGCCTGAGTCGATCAGCTGTTTCAGCACCCTTGCAAGACTCTGCTTGGTGATCTTCAGTGTGTCGAGAAGATCAGCCACCGTCATGCCCGGATTGCGGTTGACGAAATGCACGACGCGGTGATGCGCCCGGCCGAAGCCGCTCTTCTCGAGGATGGCGTCAGGATCGGAAACGAAGTCGCGATAGGCGAAGAAGAACAGTTCGATGATCTCGAAATCGATACCGCCTGTATCTTCCATCGGCGTGGCCAACGGCTCCGGCTTGCCTGCTTTCAGACCGGTCTGTCGTGACACTCGGCATTTCCTTTCTCGTTCCGCATGTTGCGGGAAACTATCCGCAAAATATAGATCAGTATTGTTGGCATAAATTTACGCGGCTGCCAGCTTTGCCGAACTTTCGTGGGAGCCCCCAGCTTCTCAGTTTCCCTGACACTTCTTTTGGAAACCAAGGTCCGCCGGAATTTCCGACCGCAATAAGTAATTCCCTTACCGCCTGTGGATAAAACGTAATGGGGACAACAATCAACAGGCAGGGCGCGTTAAGCGCCGGAGAAGGTTTGGGATCGCCTGGCATCGAGGTGATCGAGGGCGCGATCCGGCCGGAGGAACTGCCTGATTTCAGCGAATGTTTCCGGTTCGGTCGCACCGGTTAGGCCGCGGAAGCAACGCCGGTCTCTAAGAGGCCGAACTCTTAATATATTATTATCTTCTCATACAAAGAAAGAAAGCTGGGAAAATCCATCCTTGCGGGATTGAGGCGGGAGGAGGAATTGCCCGGACGAGGCGGCCTGCCGACCGCCTCGTTTCGGATTTCCCGATGATCTTACTGATAGACGTAGACGATCCGACGCGTACCTGGATCGACCAGCACCGGCCGGTCGTTGATCCTTGTGTAGCGGTATTCATAGTCCGGAATCGTCTCGAAAGTCACGTCGGCAGGCACTTCCGCGCCGACGACCACATCGCCGCCAAGCCGGACTGTCTCGGTCGGATTGGTCTCGATGTAGGTCCGCACCGTCTCCGGCGGAGTGATCGTTTCGACGGCTCCAACGGGGCCGATCAATTCATCGCCCGGCGCCGGCTGTGGGTCAGCCGGGACAACGCTGGCGGTCGACTCGTAGGTCACGACGGGAACGCCGATCTCGGCGCGATGCTGCTCGACGATAACCTGGTTGCCGCCGTAGTCCATCTGCAGATAATCCGCATAGACCCAGCCGCGCATGCCATTGACGTCGACACGGCACCAGCGGCTGCCCTCGATACAGCCGTCGAGCACCGCGGTCGAGCCGCGGGTGGCAAGGCCGACTGCCGGATATTGCGGGCCCGGACCGGCGCGGACGTTGAGATCGTTGACCGTGGTCGCCACCATCTCCGCCTGCGCCAGACCGCCGCTCGCCAGGAGCACGGCTCCAGCCAATAGGATGTTTCTCGTCAAGGTCATGTGAGCGTCTCCTTGGTTTCGATGGCCGGACAACGCGCGGCGTTCTACGATGTTCCCACGCGCCCCGACCCGACAAAACAACACCTGTAAATACGCGCTGGCAAGCAATTGAAAAATCATAACAAAACTGGACTTCCCCGATGGGCCTAACGGTGGAAGGGACGTATAAACTTGTGTTGCAGTGGGTCTTGCTGCCGTGAAACACGCGTCAAAAGCCGAAGATTTCGGCTGTCCTCGACGCCGTTTCAGACTATACCCTGAGCACCCGAGACACCCAAGCGAGGCACTTATGGGCATGCTCCAGGCCGGCATCATTCCGGTGACACCCTTTCAGCAGAACTGCACGGTCTTCTTCGATCCCGATACCCGGGAAGGCGTCGTCGTCGATCCGGGCGGCGACGTGCCGCTGATCCTTCAGGCGATTGAGAACGGCGACCTGACCATCAAGGAAATCTGGCTGACGCACGGTCATCTAGACCATGCCGGCGGCGCCAGGGAGCTGAAGGAAGCGCTCGGCGTCGACATCGTCGGCCCGCATCAGGACGACCTGCCGCTGCTGCAGCGGATTGAGACCCAGGCCGCGACATACGGCATATCCGGATTGCGCAATGTTCTGCCGGACCGCTGGCTGAAGAACGGCGACAAGGTCTCCTTCGGCGCCCACGAATTCGAGGTCTATCACACGCCCGGCCACGCCCCCGGCCACGTAATCTATTTCAACCGCGCGCAGAATTTCGCCCATCTCGGCGACGTGCTCTTCAACGGCTCGATCGGCCGCACCGACCTGCCGGGCGGCAATCATCAGCAGCTGCTGGATTCGATCCGCGACAAGGTCCTGCCGCTCGGCGACGATGTTGGCTTTATCTGCGGCCACGGGCCCGGCAGCCGCATCGGCGACGAACGGCGAAGCAATCCCTTTCTGCAGGAAATCAGGCCTCGTTGAGCATCCAATGCAGACACATCAGGCACCCGGCAAAACGATGTGAGCCGATACTCACATCATCTTCCTGCCGTTCGGCA
The DNA here is from genome assembly GCF_019685295.1 of Rhizobium sp. NLR22b. Taxonomy (NCBI): domain Bacteria; kingdom Pseudomonadati; phylum Pseudomonadota; class Alphaproteobacteria; order Hyphomicrobiales; family Rhizobiaceae; genus Rhizobium; species Rhizobium sp. NLR22b. The sequence continues at coordinate 183,963 of NZ_JABDWM010000010.1, read as the reverse complement.
CCGGCTGTTCGACCGCCGCAAGCACGATCGCGCCATTCTCGTCCTCGAATCCCAGCGTCAGCACTTCCGAACGGAGCGGCCCGATCTGCCGCGGCGGGAAGTTGACGACGCCGAGCACCTGCCGGCCCATCAGGGTTTCCAGCGTATAATGCACGGTGATTTGCGCCGAGGATTTCTTGATGCCGATCTCAGGGCCGAAATCGATGAGCAGCTTGAAAGCCGGCTTGCGCGCCTCCGGAAAGAGGCTAGCTTCGATGATCGTACCGACACGGATGTCGACACGCTCGAAATCGGCGTAGCTGATCTCTTCCGCCATGTGGTTCTTCCTCAGCCGGCCAGTTCCTCGGCCCGCTTGCGCGCTGCCGCGAGCGCCTTGTCGAACAGGGGCTGCATGCCGTTCTCCGCCATCAGCACGGCGAGCGCCGCCGCCGTCGTGCCGCCGGGAGACGTCACATTCTGGCGCAGCCGCGAAGCATCGTCGGGGGACTGGTGCAAGAGTTCACCAGCCCCCGCGACCGTTTCCCGCGCAAGACGCATGGCGAGGTCCGCCTGCAGGCCGAGCTTTCGGCCTGCCTCCGCCATACATTCGACGAGATAGAATACATAAGCCGGGCCACTGCCGGAAAGCGCCGTCACGGCATCGATATCGGCCTCGGCAGGCACCCATTCGACCGGGCCGGAGACGCTGAGAAGGGCATGGACGCGTTCGCGCTGCGGATTGCTGACCCCTGAATTGGCAAAGGCCCCGGTCACACCGCGGCCGACCATAGCCGGCGTGTTCGGCATGGCTCGCACCATGGCGGCTTTGCCGAGATGTCTTTCGAGAAAACCGAGCGTCTTGCCGGCTGCGACCGAGACAACGACCGTCGCCGGTCCGACGGCGCTCTTCACCGCCGGCAACACCGTCTCCATCACCTGCGGCTTGACCGCGAGGAATAAGACACTCGCCTTCAATTCCGCAGGGACCGTGGTCAGATGCATCGCACCGGCTTCCTTGATCGTCGCCAGCATCGCCGACGAGGGGCCGGGATCCACAACGATGACGGCCGAACCCGGAACGCCGCTCTTCAGCCAGCCGGAGAGCATGGCTCCGCCCATGTTTCCGGCGCCGATCAGCACGATGGGATTTACCGAGGAGAAAGCCTTCGCTGGCATCTTATGCCTCGCCTACCGTTTCGAACAGCACGGCTTCCATCGCCTTCGCCGCGTCCATGCCGGACCAGACAACGAACTGGAATGCCTGGAAATAGGCTTCGCAGGTGTCGAGCGCGCTGGAAAGCAGCACCTCTACCTGGCGATTGGTCGGCTCCGCGCCGCCTGCAAGCAGCAGCGACTGCCTGAAGATGACGACATCTTCCTGACGCCAGAGGTCGAAATGACCCATCAGCACCTGCCCGTTGATCGCCGAGAGCAGCTTGACCACCTCGTTGACCCTGATGTCGGGGACTTTGATATCGAAAGCGCAGCCAAGATGCAGCGCCTCGAATTCCTCCATCCATGAAAAGGAAACGTGATAGTCCGCCCAGCGCCCCTCGACCGTCATTGCGATCTCGTCCTCGCCGGACCGCTCGAACGACCAGTCGTTGTTGGAGGCCACGTACTCGATCATATCGACCGGGTTCGACTGACGCTCGACTTCCAATTCCATCAGGTTCATGCAGCACCTTCTTGACCGGAACGAATGCGGCTTAGCTTGGGATACGAACACAAGAAAGACACACGCAATACCGGAAACCACCATCGGATGATCGTTGAACCGCTGCCAGACTTAACGCAGATAACCTGCCCGGAGCTTACCAAGTCGCTTCGAATCATCATTTAAAATCAGTGTATAATGACCCTTGCCACCTGCCAGCCCCCAGAAGGGAAAATAGGGCGGACCTGCTGTGGAAAGCACTTCGAAACTCAATTCAGAAGGGAGATTAAACGACTCTGCGTATTGGCTTTTTTGGCTGTGTCCACAGGTGGAAAACTCACCTGGAATTTTTTGTGACAGATGCGGCGTGTGGCATGAAGGCAACGCCGCATCTGCGCCATATGGGAATTTAGTGGCTCTCGCCGGCGAGCTTGGCCTCCAACGCCGCGATACGGGCGGCAAGCGCCTCATTTTCATCACGCGCCTTGATCGCCATCTCGCGCACGGCCTCGAATTCCTCGCGCTTGACGACGTCCATGCTGTTCAGCCAACGCTCGGCCTGCGCGTTGAAAGCCGTCTCGATCTCCTTGCGGACGCCCTGGGCGGCACCTGCCGCGTCGGTCATCAGCTTGGCGAACTCGTCCATGATGCGGTTCGTTCCGGTCGTCATGGCGTTTTTCTCCCTTCGTATAAGGTGAATTCAGCCCTTCGGGGCCCCGAAGATTGAGGTAGGGCTTCGCCACCTGGGATGCAAGCGCTTTGCGCGGGATAGCCTTATCCTGAAGCAGGTAGCGGAGGAGCGATCACGAACAATGCACTTGACCGTCCGGGATCGCGGCGGCATGTTCCGCCGACCTCAACGGATGGGAAAATCTTGCCGACAGCAGCCAATCTCCTTGCCATCATGCCTTTCCCGGACATCGATCCGATCGCTTTTTCGCTCGGTCCGTTGGCGATTCACTGGTACGGCCTGGCATACGTCGCCGGCATCCTGCTTGGCTGGGCCTATGCGCGCCGCCTCGCCGCCAACGACAGTCTCTGGCCTGGCAATACATCGCCGATGACGAAGACGCAGCTCGACGATTTCATCGTCTGGGCCGCCCTCGGCGTCGTGCTCGGCGGCCGTCTCGGCTATATCTTCTTCTATGACCTCTCCGCCATCCTGCGCGATCCCATCCGCGCAGTCGAAATCTGGAACGGCGGCATGTCCTTCCACGGCGGCCTGACCGGCACGACGATCGCCATGATCATCTTTGCCCGCCGCAATGCCATTCCGATCTGGAGCCTGTTCGATATCGTCGCCGCCGTCGTTCCCTTCGGCCTGTTCTTCGGCCGCATCGCCAATTTCATCAATGGCGAGCTCTGGGGCCGGCTGAGCGACGTCCCCTGGGCCGTGGTTTTCCCGACCGGTGGTCCCTTCGCCCGCCATCCGAGCCAGCTCTACGAGGCCGGCCTTGAGGGCATCGTTCTGCTCCTGGTGCTTGCCGCCCTCGTCTACGGCATGCGCGCGCTGAAAAGCCCTGGCTTCATCACGGGCGTCTTCGTCTGCGGTTATGCACTGTCGCGCATCTTCGTCGAGTTCTTCCGCGAGCCGGACGCCCAGCTCGGTTACCTCCTCGGCACCAACTGGCTGACCATGGGCATGATCCTGTCCTCCCCGATGATCCTGCTCGGCCTCTGGGCGATCCTGCGGGCCCGTCGCCAGGCCGCGCCGCAGCTCTAAACCGGCAGGACGCGCGACATGACCACCGCTCTAGGCGAAAAGATCAAGGCGATCATCCAGGCCAACGGCCCGATCAGCGTCACCGACTATTTCTCGCTCTGCCTCGCCGATCCCGAGCACGGCTATTACCGCACCCGCGAGCCCTTCGGCCGTTCCGGCGATTTTGTCACCGCGCCCGAAGTCAGCCAGATCTTCGGCGAGATGATCGGCGTCTTCGTCGTCCATGCCTGGCAGCGTCATGGCACGCCGGCAGATGTGCGCCTGGTCGAGATCGGCCCCGGCCGAGGCACGATGATGGCGGATATGCTGCGCGTCATCGCCCGCATTGCCCCGCCGCTCTTCGACACGATGAGCGTGCATCTCGTCGAAACCAGCGAGCGCCTGCGCGACGTCCAGAGCCAGACACTCGAAGCTTATGGCGAAAGGATCGCGTGGCACGGTGGCTTTGATGAGGTCCCGCCGGGCTTCACGCTGATTGCCGCCAACGAATTGTTTGACGCGATCCCGATCCGGCAGTTCGTCCGCACGCAAACGGGTTTCCGCGAGCGCATGGTCGGTCTTGACGCCGATGGCGAACTGACCTTTGCCGCAGGTGTCGCGGGCATCGATCCTGCCCTACTGCCGGAACCGGTGCAGAACCTGCCGCTCGGCACGCTCTTCGAGATCTCGCCCGCCCGCCAGGCCGTGATGATGGCGATCTGTGAGCGGCTGCGCGCCTTCGGCGGCACGGCGCTGGTCATCGACTACGGCCATCTCGTCACTGGCTTCGGCGATACGCTGCAGGCGGTGCGCATGCATGAATTCGATCCGCCGCTCGCCCACCCCGGCGAAGCTGACCTGACGAGCCATGTCGATTTCCAGCAGCTCGCCGAGACGGCGATGACGGCCGGCCTCCATCTGAACGGCGCCCTGCACCAGGGTGACTTTCTGACCGGCCTCGGCATTCTCGAACGCGCCGCCGCCCTCGGGCGTGACCGCGAACCGCAGACCCAGCAGGTGATCCAGTCGGCGATCGACAGGCTTGCCGGCGCCGGTGAGGGTCGGATGGGCGAACTCTTCAAGGTCATGGCGGTCTCCCACCCTGCCGTTGATCTCATGCCCTTTCGCCCGGTGGATTGACAGGGCGCAGGCGGCTGAGCCAACATCCGCGCGAAACAGGAACTTGAAGCGCGCCGTGGATGCGATGCGCTCGGGACAAAACAAACCCCTCGAAAAACCCGGAATTACAGATGCAGGACGCGGCCTCTCCCGCACCGATCCAAAGCACGCTGCTGAACGAAGCGACGGGCGGCACCATCCGCCACGGTTATTTTACCCGGAAAGGCGGTGTTTCCGAAGGGATCTATCGCGGTCTCAACGTCGGCCTCGGCTCCAACGACGAGCGCGGGAACGTCGTGGAAAACCGCCGCCGTGTCGCCGCCTGGTTCGATCTGCCGCTCGAGCGGCTGGCAACTGTTCATCAGGTGCATTCGCCCGACGTCGTGACGATTGGCGCCGATTACGATGGCGCCCGTCCCGACGCGGACGCGATGGTGACGGCAGTTCCCGGCATTGCCCTTGGCGTGCTGGCCGCCGATTGCGGCCCGATCCTCTTTGCCGACCCCGAAAATCGCGTCATCGGCGCCGCCCATGCCGGCTGGAAGGGCGCGCTGACCGGTGTTCTCGAAAACACCATTGCCGCCATGGAAGCATTGGGAGCCGACCGCGCCAGCATACTGGCCTGCCTCGGCCCCTCGATCAGTCAGGCGAGTTACGAGGTCGGGCCGGAATTCGTCGATCGCTTCGTCGCCGAGAATTCGGACTACGAACGCTTTTTCAAGCCGTCCGCAACGCCGGGCCGCGCCATGTTCGATCTGCCGGCGCTGACGATCGACAGGCTGACGCGGGCTGGCGTGCAGGCCGAAAGCCTCGGGCTCTGCACCTATCCGGATAGCGAGCGCTTCTTTTCCTATCGCCGGACGACACATCGCGGCGAGCCGGACTACGGCCGCCAGATTTCAGCGATATCAATCAGGGAGACTTGAGCAGAATGGCACTGCACTTCGAAAAGGCCGAGTTCGCAAGCCGGCTTGCGCGCCTCACCGAGAAGATGAAGGAAGAAAAGCTCGACGCCCTGCTGCTCTTCGCCCAGGAAAGCATGTACTGGCTGACCGGCTACGACACCTTCGGCTATTGCTTTTTCCAGACGCTGATCGTCAAGAGCGACGGCACCATGGCGCTGATCACCCGCTCGGCGGATCTTCGCCAGGCCAGACACACATCGATCCTTGAGGACGTCCACATCTGGGTCGACAGGGTCAATGCCGATCCGACGCTCGACCTGAAGAACCTCATGGTCGAGATGGATCTGCTCGGCGCCCGCATCGGCGTCGAATATGACACCCACGGCATGACCGGCCGCGTCGCCCGTCTGCTCGACGCACAATTGACCACTTTCGGCCAGATCGTCGACGCCTCCTATCTCGTCAGCCGTCTTCGTCTCGTCAAGAGCCCGACGGAGGTCGCCTATGTCGAGCGCGCCGCCGCTCTCGCCGACGACGCGCTCGACGCCGCGATCCGGCTGACCAGGCCCGGCGCTGACGAAGCCGATATCCTCGCCGCCATGCAGGGTGCGGTCTTTTCCGGCGGCGGCGATTATCCCGCCAACGAGTTCATCATCGGCTCGGCTGCCGACGCCCTGCTCTGCCGCTACAAGGCCGGCCGCCGCAAGCTTGACGCCAACGACCAGCTGACGCTGGAATGGGCCGGCACCTATGCGCATTACCATGCCGCCATGATGCGCACGATCGTCATCGGCGAGCCGATGCAACGCCATCGCGAGCTCTACAATGCCTGCCGCGAAACCATCGAGGCGATCGAGACGGTGCTGAAGCCCGGCCACACCTTTGGTGACGTCTTCGACATGCATGCCAGGATCATGGACGAGCGCGGCCTCGCCCGCCACCGGCTGAATGCCTGCGGTTATTCGCTCGGCGCCCGCTTCTCGCCCTCCTGGATGGAGCACCAGATGTTCCATGTCGGCAATCCGCAGCCGATCGAGCCGAACATGTCGCTGTTCGTGCACATGATCATTGCCGATTCCGATACCGGCACGGCAATGACGCTCGGACAGACCTACGTGACGACCGCGGATGCGCCGCGCGCACTTTCCCGTCATTCGCTCGATTTCATCGGCCTTTGAAGACCGGGGCTGACCGGTGAGAATCCGGAATTGACAGAGTACCATCCCCGCCCGCATAAATCCGGGCGGGCTGGTACGATTGTGGGAAGGACGGATCACGGGATGACGCGAACTGCGACTGTGCCCACGCTCCTGTTCGTCATTGCTCTGCTGACCGCCTGCAACACCACCGACGCGCTGACGCCGCTAGTCGGCATCGGCGAATCCTCCGGAACTCCGCCGTCAAGTCCGGTGACGCAGGGCGAGGCAGAACGTCTGGCCGGCACCCGCCAGCCGGTTTTTGCCGGGAGCACGCAGCCGAGTGGCTATCATCCGGCCTATGATCAGTCGCAAAGAACCTATCGACCCGGCAGCGGCGCGCCGCCGACGACGATGCAGGAGCAGGCAGACGCGCTGTCGAGAAACGGCTCCTCGCCCGCCGCCTCCGCCCCGATCGAGGGACAGGCGCTGCCGCCGGCCGCTGCCGGCGCCGAGACTCCAACACAGCCCGGCCAGCTGCTTGACACGCAGCAACCGCAGCAGACCGCCTGCCTCGCGCCCGGCGCATCTTCCGCGCGTGGCAATACGGTGCGCTTCCTGCCGATCATCGGGGCGCCGGTGCAAGCCGTGACTCCGCTCTCGCGCCAGCTCGGCGCCGAGGCGCGCGCCCACGGCCTTTCCATCAAGAGCTCGAATGACACGAGCAGCGATTACATCCTCAAAGGTTACCTCTCTGCCTTCGGTGACGAAGGCAAGGTCACCGTGGTCTATGTCTGGGACGTTCTCGATGGCGGCGGCGCCCGCCTGCACCGAATCCAAGGCCAGGAAAGCGTGCCGACAGCCGCGGCCGACCCTTGGGCGGGTGTCCCGGCTTCGGTGATGCAACAGATCGCTTCGAAAACCATCGCGGAATTCACCTCCTGGCGGCAAACTCAGGGTGGTTAGTCACAAACTTTTTGCAAATATGAAAGTCTGTGGCGCCTTTGCCCTTGCATTCACGGGGAAGCTGACTAAAAAGCGCGGCTATCAGCGCATAATAGGCGGACCAAAATGAAGGTTTTCGCAGGCAATTCGAACCGGCAACTCGCCGAAGCGATCTGCAACTATCTCAATGTTCCTTTGGGAAGAGCCAGTGTCCGAAGGTTTGCCGACCAGGAAATCTTCGTGGAAATCCAGGAAAACGTGCGCGGCGAGGACGTCTTCCTCGTGCAGCCCACCGCCTTTCCCGCCAACGACCACCTGATGGAGCTGCTGATAATGATCGACGCGATGCGTCGTTCGTCGGCACGCCGTATCACGGCCGTTCTTCCCTATTTCGGCTATGCCCGTCAGGACCGCCGCGCATCCGGCCGCACGCCGATCTCCGCCAAGCTGGTTGCCAACCTCATCACCGAAGCCGGCGCGGATCGCGTCATGACGCTCGATCTCCATGCCGGTCAGATCCAGGGTTTCTTCGATATCCCCACAGACAACCTCTTCGCCATGCCCGTGCTGACGCGCGACATCAAGAGCCATTATGACCTCAGCAACGTCATGGTCGTCTCGCCCGACGTCGGCGGCGTGGTGCGCGCCCGCGCGCTCGCCAAACGGCTGGACTGTCTTCTGGCCATCGTTGACAAGCGTCGCGATCGGCCGGGTGAATCCGAGGTCATGAATATCATCGGCGACGTCACCGGCAAGGACTGCCTGCTGATCGACGACATCGTCGATTCCGGCGGCACCCTCTGCAATGCGGCCGACGCACTGCTCGCCCAGGGTGCCTCCAGCGTCACCGCCTATATCACGCACGGCGTTCTCTCGGGCGGCGCGGTCACCCGCGTCACCTCCTCGAAGCTGCGTGAACTCGTCATCACCGATTCAATCCAGCCGACAACGGCGGTGCTTTCAGCGCACAATATCCGCGTCGTGACGACGGCCCCGCTGATCGGCGAAGCCATCAGCCGCACGAGCCAGGAAGAGTCGGTCTCCAGCCTTTTCGATTAAAAAGCCTCCTCCGTCATACTCGGCGTGCCGAGCATCTGGCCCTTGCAATTCCTTGGCAGGAAAGCATTATTTTCAGATATTTAATCGGCCGGATGAGATCCTCGGCACAAGGCCGAAGATGGCGACACGGCTTTTGCAGTGGTTTGTCAGCGGCCTGAAGGCCGGCACAAGCCGGCCTCTTTCTTTTTCGATTCCAATCGAGAACCTTCAAGGCTGCTGCGGCGGCGCAGGTATCACGTCCTGTCCTTGATCCGGTTCCTGCTCCTGGTCCGACTCCAGCCCCTGATCCTGATTCGGGCCATCCGGTCCCTTGATCTGCTGGCCATTGACCGCCACGGAACCGTCGCGGCTGATGCTGACGTCCCAGCGCGAACGGCCATCCGGATCGATCTTGGCAAAGCCCTTCACCATCATGATGCCGAAGGAGACCTGGTTGAGATCGGGGTCCGTCTTGGCAAGCTCCTGGACCGCCGCGATCGTCTTGTCGAGATCGCGGGCGAGGATCGTCGCCTCCATCGAATAGTCCTTCTCGGTATCGACGCGACCTTCGATCCTTCCGGTTATATCGACGTCATAGACCTGCGATTTGGCACTGATCTTCGGAAACTCGACGGCAAGCCGGCCATCGCGGAAGAGCTTCTTCGCCATCTCCTCGCCGGTCTTCTCGGACGCCGAATCTTTGAAATCCATCGCCATGAGGGCGTCGCCGAAGCTTGCGAAATCCAGGTTCGGAAGCGCGAGCTGGAAATCGAAGTTGCTCGGCATGAAGGCCGAATAGTTTGCCGGCATCAGCGGTGTGTCGAGGCTGATCTCCTGCGCATTCATGCCGAAGCCAAAACGCATTGCGTCACTGGGCCCATCGATGGCGAGGTTGTAGCCGAATGCCTTGGCGCCGCCCTTGCCCATCTCGCTGCTGACGGTCAGGTCGTTGACCCCGATCGTCTCGCTGAACAAGGTCAGAAGGGGGAAGGCTTCCTTCACTATTCCCTTTATCTTGTCACTGTTTTCCGGGCTCAATTCCTTCTCATCGAGATGGTCGAGCACGAAGAAGACTATCTCGCGAATCTGCTTGGCCGGCAGGCCGTTCACCTTGGCATCGACATCGATTGAGCCGGCACGAAGTTCGATGGGCGGCATTTGCAGGCCGGAAACCTGCTCGACGAAATCAGACATCGAGCCGCTGCCGGCAAAATCGATACGTCCATTGCCGCCTGTGCTGTCGGTCGAACTCAGCTTCTGGTCCATGCTGGCGATGCTGGCATGGACTTCCTCGGTTTCGGACTTGCTTGATACCTTGATGTCTTTAGCCGCGAAGGTGCCGGAGCGCAGATAGCTGATCGCCGGGTCGAAGACGCCGGTGTAAACAAGCGACGCGATGGAATAGGTGAAATCCGTCGGCTTCTGGTCTGGACCCTTGAAATGGCCCGAGACGTTGAGCTTGTTGTCGCCTTCGACGTTCCAGAGCCCGCTGTCCAATGGCGTGGCGAACATCGAAAACGGTGTCAGCCCTGTGATCGCAAACGTCGCCGGATCGGCCTTGGTAAGCAGCTTCGCCAGATCATAGATGACCTCATAGCGCGTGCCGGCCGGATTGACGGTGATGAGACCGCTTTTTGCCAAATCCTGCGGAAGCAGCTTCGTCAGGGTCTCCTTGACCGCATTGGCGCCCTCCTGGTTGATCTCCGCGCCCTCGGCCCCGGTGAAAAGGCAAAGGGCAAGCATACTCGTTGCCGTGACAAGTTTGAGACGCATGGTCCGGTTTTCTCCTCAGCCGCTTTTCGGTTGCGGCCATCCAAAGATGCGAAGCGCGCCGATGTCAAGCCAAGCGGCGATAGGCACTGGCAATCTTGCCTTTGACCAGGTGCAGATCGCGAGTGATTTCGACAAGGTTCTCGCATTGGGATGGGTGCGGATGCAATCTGGGCGAGTTCGCTCTTCTCAAATGATGGAGCGCCCCGGCGAAAGCCCCTCCATCGTCGGAAAACCGGCGCTATCGGCAACTTGCGTTTCAGGACGACTTATACTATAGGCCACCGGTCCGCGTAGACACCCTTGGAGGCAACGCGGATGAGGACGGGAAAACCCGCCTCCGGTTCGACGGAACAAGGCTTTTGCCCGCCGCCGAACTCTCCAAATAACCTCGAAAGGAAAAGCCATGAGCCAGGAAACTTACGAGCTCAAGGCCGAGGCGCGCGAACGGGTTGGTAAGGGGTCCGCCCGTGAACTTCGCCGCAACGGTTTGATTCCCGCTGTCATCTATGGTGACAAGCAGGCCCCCATTGCCATCGCTATCAACACCAATGAGGTGACGAAGCGCATTCATGCCGGTGGCTTCATGACCACCGTAGCGACCATCGAAGTCGACGGCAAGAAGTACAAGGTTCTGCCGAAGGACTACCAGCTCGATCCGGTCCGCGACTTCACGCTGCATGTCGATTTCCTGCGGGTCTCCGGCAACACCCAGGTGACCGTCGAAATCCCGGTTCACTTCGTCAATGAAACGAAGTCTCCGGGCCTCAAGGTCGGCGGCGTTCTGAACATCGTCCGCCACGCAGTTGAAGTTCACTGCCCGGCCGATGCGATCCCGGAATTCTTCAACATTGACCTCAGCGGCAAGAAGATCGGCGACAGCATCCATATTTCGGAAGTCACCCTTCCGAAGGGCGTCAGCCCGGTCATCGACCGCGACTTCACGATCGCCACCATCGTCGCTCCGGCTGCCGGCGTCGACGAGAGCGCCACGGAAGCTGAAGGTGAAGCCGAAGCCTGATCGCTTCGACCAATTGAAAGCATATAGCCCGCCTCCCCGGTGAACTGGCTCTAGAAAGTTGCCATCCAACTTTCTAGAGCCAGCTTACGGGGAAGGCGGGCTTTTCATTGCCTGCCAAGCCTCCGTTTCAGCAACATTTAACATATTCGTGAAAGCATGGGCCGTCAGCTGCGAAGAAGCCGGCCCGAACGCGCGACAGCAAATATGCCGGCCTGGGGGAGTAGACGGAACCATGAACAATTCCGTTGAGAACAGGTTTTTTGGGATTGTTTGCGGAGCGCTGCTTGTTTTTGTCGCTCCGCTTTTTGTTCTCTTCCTTTTTCTTTCCTCGGAGCGCGCCGACAAAGAAATACGCGACCATATCTCTGTTCTTCTTGTCGCCAACGCTCAGGCGCTGGCAAAACCGCTCTGGGACCTCGACGAGGAAAGTGTCACCCAGATCAGCGCGACGGTCGTTTCCCAAGGCGCCATCGTCAAGGTCGAGGTGCGTGATCAGTCGGGCCAGCTCGACGTCAGCCAATCCACGATTCCGCGTTCCTTTGACGGCAAGCTCGTGCAGGTGTCGCGTGCCATCATCTACAACACCGTCGACGGTCCGAAGAACCTCGGCAGCATCAGCGTCTATTATCCCGCCCTCGGACTGTTTTCCGGTCTGAAGCAGGAAGAGGTCGTCTTCATTTCGATCTTCATCTTCGCGGTTCTGACCGTTTTCGGCACAGCGCTGATCGGCAACCGATTCTTCGTCATCCAGCCGCTGATGCGTCTGACGGCGGCAATCGAGGCCACCCGGCAGCTCGGCTCGCGCCATCATGTAGACTGGCAGTCGAACGACGAGATGGGACGGCTTGCCCGGAGCTTCAACGAGATGCAAACCAAGCTCGAAAGCGAGGAGATGGAGCTGAAGCTCGCCCATCGTCGCGCCACCGATATCTACAATCTGACACCCGCCATGCTCTTCTCGCTCGATGAGGAAGACCGCATCACCGCCGTCAGCGACTATTGGCTGCTTGCCACCGGATATAGCCGCCCCGAGATCATCGGCCGCAATTTCGCAGATCTGGTGACGTCAAGCAGCCGCGATAAGTTCGTCAAGCGCCGCCAGGGCGAAAATGGCATGACGGTCACCGTCAAATTCGTCTGCCTGGACGGCCGCACCATGGACGTCCTCATTATGGAATCGGAAGCCGCCGCCGGCGCTCACGATCGCCTCTCGCTGTCCGTCATGACGGATGTGACCGAGCTCAAGGCTTCGGAGGACCGCAACCATCGCCAGGCAATCACCGACCATCTGACCGGGCTCCTCAACCGCCAGGGCTTCGAGGCGGTGCTCGACAACAAAATCGCTGCCGCAGACGCCGCCGGCCAGGAACTCGCCTGCCTCTTCGTCGATCTCGACCGCTTCAAGTGGATCAACGACAATATGGGGCACGCTGCCGGCGACACGGCGCTGATCGAACTCGTCGAGCGCCTGAAGACCCATCTTGCCCCCTCCGACGAGGCGGCCCGTCTCGGCGGCGACGAGTTCGCCATCCTGCTGCCGGCGAAAGACGCCGAAACACGCGCAAAGGCGATGTGCGAGCAGATCGCCTCAATCTTCGAAACGCCATTTGCCCCGGACATGCATCTGAGCGCTTCCATCGGCATCGCCATCTACCCACATCATGCCGCGACCGCCGCCGAGCTGCTGCAGAAATCCGACATGGCCATGTATGCCAAGAAGCGGGACGGCAAGAACGGCGCACAGCTCTTCGACAAAGCCATGCTCGACCGCGCCCGCAGCCGCGCCGAGATCGAGGCCAATATCGAAGCCGGTCTCTCCGAGAACTGGTTCGAGGCGTTCCTGCAGCCAATCGTCAATCTGAACGGCCGCGGCGTCGCCGGTTTCGAGGCGCTGATGCGGCTCAACCATCCGCAGAAGGGCCTGATGCCGCCGGCCGAAATAATCAGCGTCGCAGAGGAGACGGGCAAGATCGTCCGCGTCGGCAACCTCATCATGGAAAAGGCGATCTCCAATCTCGCGAAAATCTCTCGCATATCGGGGATGCAGGATACCTACCTTGCCATCAACTTCTCGCCGCTGCAGTTCGAGCCGGCGCTGCCTGCCCGTCTTGCTGCGATCGTCGGTCGCCACGGCATCCGCCCCGAGCGCATCGTCGTCGAAATCACGGAAGCCGTGCTGATGCACGACAACCCGCAGATTCGCATGATTGTCACGGAACTTCGCCGCTTCGGCTGCCGCATCGCGCTCGATGATTTCGGCACCGGCTACTCGTCGCTGAGCTACCTCAATCGTTTCCCTGTCGATATCATCAAGATCGATCAGTCCTTCACCCGCGCGATTAACGACGGCGACGACGACGTGCGCCAGAAGAGCCGCATGCTGATTGAAGGCATCACCACCCTGTCCCACAAGATGAACTGCACCGTCATTGCTGAGGGCATCGAGACGGAAGAGGAATGCCGCACGCTTCACCAGATGGGTCTGGACTACGGCCAGGGTTATCTCTTCCATCGTCCGCAGCACGCAGCCGCACTCATCGAGGAACTGATGGCCCCGCAGTCGGCCGTCGCGCGCGCCTCATAAACGAAGACCCAAGGAGATGAGACGATGAAAAAGCTCCTGCTTCTCGCATGCCTGGCGCTGCCCTGCGCGGCTCACGCACAGACGGTTGCCTTCACGACCGAGGATTACGCTCCCTTCAACTATCGCGAAGGCAAAGAGATCAAGGGCGCGACCGTCGAGCAGGTCGAGAAGGTGATGGCCGCGATCGGCGTCGACTACACGATCGAGGTCATGCCTTGGGCGCGTGCTTTCAGCCTTGCCCGCACCGCGCCGATGACATGTGTTTTCGCCACCGCCCACAACAGCGCGCGCGACCCACTGTTCAAATGGGTCGAACCGCTGCTCATCGACCGAAACATCCTGATCACCCGCAAGGGTTCGGGCATCACCGCCAGCAATCTCGAAGAGGCAAAGAAATATACGATCGGCACCCAGCGCGAGGACTACACCGAGACGATCCTGAAGGAGAAGGGTTTCACCAAGCTGGACGTCGCCAGTGACTTCAACGCCACACTGCGCAAGCTGCTCAGCGGCCGCATCGACATGATGCCGATCTCCGAACTCTACTTCGAAAAGCTGAAGGCCGATCAGCCGGTGGAGATCGTAACCGTGCTCTCCTCCCAGCCAATGGGCATCGCCTGCGAGAAGAGCTTTCCCGACGATCTGCACGCCAAGATGCAGGCTGCCCTCGACAAGCTGATCGCTGATGGCGACCAGAGGCAGATCTTCCAGAAATACGGCATGAACCTGTCGGACTGATGCCGCTCGGTGCGCCCGCCGCCCTTTCCGCTTGACTTTGCTCCCGTTTCCGGGTGGTGAACGTCGGAAAAGCTTAAGCGAGGACGACAGGCCATGCTGATCATTGCGGGTCTCGGCAATCCCGGCGGCAAATACGCCGGCAACCGCCACAATATCGGCTTCATGGCCGTCGACGCCATCCATCGGCGCCACAGCTTCTCCCCCTGGTCGAAGAAGTTCAAGGCGGAAATTGCGGAGGGAGAGCTTGGCGGCGACAAGGTCCTGCTGATCAAGCCGCAGACCTACATGAACCTCTCCGGCGAGGCCGTCGGCGAGGCGATGCGCTTCTACAAGCTCCAGCCCGCCGACCTCGTCGCGATCTATGACGAACTCGACCTGCCCCCTGGCAAGGCGCGGCTGAAGACCGGCGGCGGCCATGGCGGCCATAACGGCATCAAGTCGCTGGACGCCCATTGCGGCAAGGAATACCGGCGGCTGCGCCTTGGCATCGGCCATCCCGGCGTCAAGGAAATGGTGCAGAACCACGTGCTCGGCGATTTCGCCAAGGCCGACAAGGTCTGGCTGGAGCCGCTTCTCGATACGCTCGCCGACAATGCCGACATGCTGGTGCGAAACGAGGATTCGCAGCTGATGAACAAGATCGCGCTGGCGCTCGGCGGCAAGGCCGAGGAAGAGAATCCGCGAAAGGAAAGCAGGGATAGCGACAAGAAGCCGGCCGGCCAATCGCATATCCGCCAGGCCCGCAACAGCAATCAGCCGAAGCTGCCGACCAGCGGCCCGATGGCCGAGATGCTGAAGAAGATGTTCGGCAACAAGGGGGAATAAGACGGATGCCGGACCAGGATCTTAACATCCCTCCGGCGCCGGCAATCTTGTCCGCCAACCTCGCTCAGCCCGGCATGACCTGTTCATCGGCTTTGCTGGCAATTTTGCTGCTGCGACCTCGCGGTGATCATCGTCCCAAATCTGACGCGGAACGCCGGCTGTTACAAGGTGATGCGGCTCACCGGCTATAAAAACCCGGCGACGCTGCGCTTCTACGAGACTTGCCTCTTCCTGCAGGACAAGACGGGCTATCAGATGCGCCGGCCCTGAGCCCAGCTATTCCTCAGGCTCGGTGGTGAACATCAACGGAAAGCCCATCTCCTTGGCAAGGTCGATGCCCTCCTTGGCCTTGGTCTCGGCAATATCCTTAGCGCAGACGACGACCACGCAGGAGCCGAGCTTGTGCGCCGTCATCATCACCCGATAGCCGGTCTCCTCGCTCATGCGGAAAACGACCTTCAGGATCACGATGACGAATTCGCGCGGCGTATAATCGTCGTTGACGAGAATGACCTTGTAGAGCTTCGGCCTGTCCAGCTTCGGCTTCACCTTGGTCTTCGGTTTCAGGGCAACGTCATTGTCACTCATCGGAAAATCCACCCGTTGATGACATGAAAAGGCGGAAGAAACATCCGCCGGACTATATTGCACCGTCAGCACGGCAGTTCAATGACGGATATCACTCCGACGAGAGCAGCAGGCAGGCTCGCCCGGCGCTTTCGACGATGGCGGCAGCCTTCCTGTTGAAGGTCGCGAATACTTCGCCGCCAAGCCTGCGGCCTTCCAAGACGATGACGCCATCGGCGAAATCCCCGCCGGCATCGAGGAAGGACAATCCAGCCTCGACAGCTGCTCTATCGTAGACGACCTTCCTGTCGGCTATCAACAGCCGGATTGTCGCGGCGATCTCGGCGGCGCTTTTGCGATAAATCCGACCGACGACCCAAACGAACTCGCAGAACGTCAGGTTGGAGACGAACAGCTGCTCAGCCTCGCGCATCAACATCCTTGCACGTTCCGTTTGCTTCGGATCGTCATCCACGGCCGCCCGCACGAGCACATTCGTATCAACGATCATCAGCGACGCCGACCTCGCCAGCCCCGCCCGCCTTTATGGCCTCATCGATCTCCTTGAGCGTCGCATGGACATTGCCCTTGTTCTCGATACTTCCGAAGAAACTCTCGATGGAGCCGCTGGCCGGCTGCGTTTTGACCGCAACGACCTCAAGCTTGCCACCAGGCAGGAGATCGACATCGATCTTGTCGCCGGGCCTAATCCTGAGGTGCCGAAGCACTTCTTTTCTCAAGGTGACCTGTCCTTTTGCCGTCACTGTCAGGGTTGTCATGTCAGCTCTATCCTTTCCGCCAAAGGTAAGGCTAAACCGCCTTACCTTCAAGCCGGCCGGCCTTGCTTTTTCGATTCGTGCCGCAAACCCTTGACCCGAGCCGGCCATTCCCGCATAGGCAGGGCAAAGTTTACCACTAGATATGGATCAAGCCATGGGCTTCAAATGCGGCATCGTCGGTCTGCCGAACGTCGGCAAATCGACCCTCTTCAACGCGCTCACCAAGACGGCGGCCGCGCAGGCGGCGAACTACCCCTTCTGCACCATCGAGCCGAACACCGGCGAAGTCGCGGTGCCCGATCCGCGCATGCGCAAACTTGCCGACATCGCCAAGTCGAAGGAACTGATCCCGACCCGCATCTCCTTCGTCGACATCGCCGGCCTCGTCCGCGGGGCCTCGAAGGGCGAAGGCCTCGGCAACCAGTTCCTCGCCAATATCCGCGAAGTCGACGCCATCGTGCACGTGTTGCGTTGTTTCGAGGACAGCGACATCACCCATGTCGAGGGCCGCATCAATCCTGTCGCCGATGCCGAGACGATCGAGACCGAACTGATGCTCGCCGATCTCGAGAGCCTGGAGCGCCGCACTGAGCAGACGCGCAAACGCGCCACCGGCAAGGACAAGGAGTCGATGGCGATGCTGCCGATCATGGAAGCCTCGCTGAAGCTCTTGAACGAAGGCAAGCCGGTGCGCACGCTTCTGTCGAAGCTCGATGCCGAGGAGATCGCCATCCTCAAGGGGCTCAACCTTCTCACCTCGCATCCGGTGCTCTACGTCTGCAACGTCGCCGAAGGCGATGCCTTGACGGGCAACGAATTCACCGCCGCCGTCGCCGCCATGGCGAAGGAGCAGGGTGCCGAAACCGTCATCATCTCGGCGGCGATCGAAGCTGAGGTGGCGCAGCTTGCCGAAGAGGAAGCCAAGGAATTCCTCTCTGCCCTCGGCCTTGACGAGGCCGGCCTCGACCGGCTGATCCGCGCCGGCTACAAGCTGCTGCACCTCATCACCTATTTCACCGTGGGTCCGAAGGAAACGCGCGCCTGGACGATCGAGCGCGGCACCAAGGCGCCGCAGGCCGCCGGCGTCATCCACTCGGATTTCGAACGCGGCTTCATCCGCGCCAACACCATCGCCTACGACGATTACATCAAGTACAACGGCGAAGTTGGCGCCAAGGATGCCGGCAAGGCGCGCGACGAAGGCAAGGAATACGTCGTCCAGGACGGCGACGTCATCCACTTCCGCTTCAACACCTGATCAGATCGCTGCCGCCTTAACCCGGCGGCAGCCTGTTTGCGATTGCCGGCGGCAGTGTCCTGAGCACCAGCCGCCGAAGCGGCATCCAGCCCGTTCCGATAATGAGCACAATCGCGCCCACGACAATCAGCGTCGTGAAGATGTAGGTATCGACAGTCGCATTTCCCTTCCGCACGACGCTGAAGATCGCAGCGCCGAGGGACAGCAGCCCCGACGTGACGAAGGCGCGACGATCAATGACGAGACCGATCAGCATCAGCGCCGCCACGGTCGCGACGACCACAGGCGTCCGGGCCGACATGTTCGCCAGGTCGAAGATATGGCCGCTTTCCCCGAACGACAGCAGGGAGACGGTGCTGTAGAGCAGCGCCGGCGCCGCACCGAGATGCAGCCAGAATGCGATATCCGAACGCGTCGTCCGCCGCAGCCGGTCGCCGAGGTCGAAATAAAGCGCTGTCGCGAAGAGGCCAAGCGCACAGACGAAAGCTACCGCGGCCAGCACGCCAAGATGATCGACGAAAAACGCGGGATTGCCGCTTAGCCATTGCACAAGGCGCAAAAGCAGCGTGAGCACCAGGGCAAGCGTCGATATGATAGTGAGCGCCAGCGACAAGGGCACGCGATAGCGGGCATAATAGACGCCGAGAATGATCGGAAAGCCGGCGACGAACTGCGTCACATCCGCGCCGATTTCGGAGGTCCAAGGCGTGAAGACGCGGGACATCAGGAAAAATATCCAGCAGAACAGCGCGATCGCCAGGCTGACCGCCGGCAGGGCGAGCCGCTGGCGGCGCACCAGAATTTCCGAAAGCACGATGATGGCGACCGGCACGGCGTAAAGCGGCGCAAGTCCCCAGAGGCCGACGAGCGCGACGATAACGCCGATGGTGATCAGAACGTCGTGAAACCCTCGCACGAAACGCGGCGTCTCCGTATCCGACCATGCCTGCCCCTCGGCGACAGCTGCCGGCGGCGCCCCGGCGACGACGGCCACGCCACGCTCGGCAAGGAAGGGCAGAAGCCGCCCGCCCGCTTCCGGCGAAATCAGGCCCTGGCGCGCCGCCTCGTCAAGAATCGACCTCAGTTCCGTCATACCGGTTTGTCTCCCCGGAATCATTGAGCCCGCGCGAATGCTATTGTAAGCACTAGAGCATGATGCCGAAAAGCGTAAGCGGTATTCGGATAATATCGTGCTCTAACTCTTTAATGTAGAACAGGATTTAGATTTTAGGCCAGCGGCCTGAATATATCCTGTACTAGGCGCTTGATATGACGGAGGAGAAAATGCCGGCAGAAAAGCTGTCTTTCGAGGATTTCGAGCCCGGCCGCCGTTTCGCCCTCGGCCCCAAGCTGGTGCTCGCCGCAGAAATCATCGAGTTCGCCAGCGAATTCGACCCGCAGCCGATGCATCTCGACGAAGCTGCCGGCCGCGCCAGCATCCTCGGCGGACTTGCCGCTTCCGGCTGGCATACCTCAGCAATGCTCATGCGCATGATGGCCGACAGCTATATATTGAACGCCCTCTGCGAGGGGGCGCCGGGCATCGATCTGATGGAATGGCGAAAGCCGGTGCTCGCGGGCGATACGCTGCAGGGCCATTCGAGCGTACTCGAAACGCGGCCGATGCGCTCGCGCCCCGGCATGGGCATCGTCAAATTCCGCCACGTGCTGGAAAACCAGCGCGGCGAACTCGTCTGCCTTTCGGAGAATTCGGTCATAATCCGCATGCGCCCCCCGCAGGACGCCGATATGAACCCGGAGCTGCCGGCATGAGAATGTCCGAACTTTATCCTTTCGGCGCGAAGGCCGAAATCGGCAGCTATGCCTTCACCGAGGAAGACATCATCCGCTTTGCCGGACGCTACGATCCGCAGCGTTTTCATATCGACAAGGAAGCGGCGAAAGACACCCTTTTCGGCGGCCTCTGCGCCTCGGGCTGGCATACCACGGCCGCCTGGATGCGGACCTTCCTCGCCTTCTGGAAAAAGCAAAGCATCGCGCTTAGGGAAAGAGGCCTGACGGCACCGAACCTCGGCCCCTCGCCCGGTTTTCAGAAGCTGCAATGGCTGCGGCCCGTCTTTGCAGGCGACGTCGTGAGCTATTCCGTCGCCCTTCTCTCCAGCCGGCCGCTCGCGTCGCGGCCGGGGTGGCACCTCAACACCATTCTCTGCGAAGGCGTCAATCAGAACGGCGATCCGGTGATGCGCTTCGAAAGCGGTGTGCTGGAGTACGACTGACCCCGTCGCAACAGGGGTCAGTGTCCAGTGAATTCGACCAGCGTGTGCACCACGACGCCGAGTTCTTCCAGCTTCCTGCGACCGCCAAGATCGGGCAGGTCGATGACGAAGCAGGCGCCGACCACTTCCGCGCCCATTTGGCGCAGAAGCTGCGTCGCCCCCACGGCCGTGCCGCCGGTGGCGATGAGATCGTCGACCAGGATCACCTTCTCCCCAGGCTCGACCGCATCACGATGCATCTCCATCTCGTCGACGCCATATTCCAGGCTGTAGGCGATCCGCACGGTGTCATGCGGCAGCTTGCCCTTCTTGCGGATCGGCACGAAGCCCGAGGAAAGCTGGTGCGCCACCGCACCGCCGAGGATGAAGCCGCGAGCCTCCATGCCGGCGATCTTGTCGATCTTCAGGCCCGCATAAGGCTGCACGAGTTCGTCGACCGCGCGGCGGAAAGCGCGGGGATTGCCGAGCAGCGTGGTGATGTCGCGGAAAATGATGCCGGGCTTGGGATAGTCAGGAATGGAGCGGATGCTGGCGGCAAGCTCCGAAAGCATATTGTTCATGGAAAGTCCGTATCTGCGAGCGCATAAAACCGGCTGCACCCTATCAATTGCCGGGGGTGGAACCAACAAAAAAGGCGGCTCGCAAGCCGCCTTTCGAATTCGGACACGGAACGCTCAATGTTCCTTGTTGGCGTAAACCGAGCGCTTTGTCAGGTAGATCAGCACCGTAAAGATCGCCAGGAACACCATGACCATGAAGCCGGTGCGCTTGCGCTCCTCGAGATGCGGTTCAGCGGCCCACATCAGAAAAGCGGAAACGTCCTTGGCGTACTGGTCGACAGTCGCCGGCGCGCCGTCGTCATAGGTTACCTGGCCGTCGGAAAGCGGCTTCGGCATAGCGAGAACGGCGGCAGCATGGAAATACGGGTTATAATGCGCGCCCTGCGCCACCTGGAAGCCGGACGGCGGCTCTTCATAGCCGGTCAGCAGCGAGTAGATGTAGTCCGGGCCGCTTTCCTGATACTGCGTAAAGATGTCAAAGACGAATTGCGGGAAGCCGCGCTCGACCTCACGGGCCTTGGCGATCAGCGAAAAATCAGGCGGAGCCGCACCGTTGTTGGACGCAGCCGCCGCTTCAGCATTGGCGAAGGGCGATGGGAAATGATCCGAAGGGACTGCCTTGCGGGTGAACATTTCGCCGGCCGAGTCCGGCCCGTCCTGAACTTCGTAATTGGCAGCGAATGCCTTCACCTGTGCCTCGGAATAACCGAGTTCGTCGAGCGTGCGGAAAGGCACGAGGCTCATCGAATGGCAGGCAGAACAGACTTCCGTGTAAACCTTGAGACCGCGCTGGAGCTGAGCCTTGTCGTAGTGGCCGAAGGGGCCGGCAAAGCTCCATTCCTGCTCCTTTGGCTCCTTTAGCGGATAGTGCGGCGTCGCGCCTTCCTC
The DNA here is from genome assembly GCF_019685295.1 of Rhizobium sp. NLR22b. Lineage (NCBI taxonomy): Bacteria > Pseudomonadati > Pseudomonadota > Alphaproteobacteria > Hyphomicrobiales > Rhizobiaceae > Rhizobium > Rhizobium sp. NLR22b. Next base: position 162,255 of record NZ_JABDWM010000010.1, on the reverse strand, counting down.
GTGATGCGCGGGAGCTGCACCATTCGCGGGCGTCGCTTCCTCGGCGAAAGCGGCACTGCCAAGGAGAGCGGCGACGGCAAGCGGCAGAATGCTTGCAACAAGCGTTTTCATAGTTCTATTCCCTTCCGTCGCTCGCTTACGCATTGGCCGCCGCGGCGGCGCCAGTGGTCTTGTTGCGCTTTTCAAGCACCGCTTCAGTGATCGAGTTCGGGATGCGGCGCGGCGTTTCCACCAGACCCAGAACTGGCATCGCGACCAGGAAGAAGGCGAAGTAGAGAAGCGTGCAGATCTGCGACACGATGACGTAGCTGCCTTCCGCAGGCTGCGAACCGAGCCAGCCGAGGATGATCGCGTTGAACACGAACAGCCAGAAGAACAGCTTGTACCAGGGACGATAGACCGCCGAGCGGACCTTCGAGGTGTCAAGCCACGGCAGGAAGAAGAGCACGATGATTGCGCCGAACATCACGAGCACGCCACCGAGTTTGGAGTCGATCGGGCCGATGTTGAAGGTGATCGAACGCAGCATCGCGTAGAACGGCAGGAAGTACCATTCGGGAACGATGTGGGCGGGCGTCTTCAACGGATCGGCCGGGATGTAGTTATCGGCGTGACCGAGGAAGTTCGGCAGGTAGAAGACGAAATAGGCGTAAACGAGCAGAAAGACGGAGACGCCGAGGGCGTCCTTCATCGTCGCATAGGGCGTGAAACGCACCGTGTCCGTCTTCGTCTTGACCTCGACGCCGGTCGGGTTCGTCTGGCCGGTCACATGCAGCGCCCAGATATGCAGGACGACGACGCCCGCAATCATGAAAGGCAGCAGGTAATGCAGCGAGAAGAAACGGTTCAGCGTCGGCTGATCGACGGCAAAGCCGCCCAGCAGGAACTGCTGCACCCATTCGCCGACCAGCGGGAAGGCCGAAAAGAAGCCGGTAATGACGGTCGCGCCCCAGAAGGACATCTGCCCCCAGGGCAGGACGTAGCCCATGAAGCCCGTCGCCATCATCAGCAGGTAGATGACCACGCCCAGGATCCAGAGGATTTCGCGCGGTGCCTTGTAAGAGCCATAGTAGAGGCCCCGGGCAATGTGCAGATAGACGGCGACGAAGAAGAAGGATGCGCCGTTGGCATGCAGGTAGCGCAGCAGCCACCCGTGGTTTACGTCGCGCATGATCTTTTCAACGGAGTTGAAAGCGATCGTCGTGTCGGCGGCGTAGTGCATGGCGAGCACGACACCCGTCAGGATCTGCACGATCAGCATCACGGAAAGCATCGCGCCGAAGGTATAGGCGTAGTTCAGGTTTCTGGGAACCGGATATGCCACGAAGCTGTCATAGACCATGCGCGGCAGAGGCAGGCGCGCATCGACCCATTTTTCGAAGCCGGTTGATGGTTCGTAGCTGGAATGGCCACTCATAAATCAGTCTCCCCTCAACCGATCTTGATTTTGGTATCGGACACAAATGAAAAGGTCGGAATCGCCAGGTTCTGCGGCGCAGGGCCTTTGCGAATGCGGCCGGCCGTGTCGTAGACCGAGCCATGGCAGGGACAGAACCAACCATTGTACTCACCGGCCTGACCGAGCGGAACGCAACCGAGATGGGTGCAGGTGCCGATCATGACGATCCAATTTTCCTTGTCCTTGCCACCCGAACGGTCAACACCGGTTGCCTGCGCTTCAGGTGGAAGGTTTGCGTTGCGCGCGATCGGATCCTTGAGATCCGCCAGCGGAACATCAGCTGCCGCTTTCACCTCCTCCGGTGTGCGGTTGCGGATAAAGATCGGCTTGCCGCGCCACTTGACCGTCAGCGACATGCCGGGCTCAAGGCTCGCGACATCGACTTCGATGGAGGCAAGCGCCAGCGTCGATGCATCCGGACGCATCTGGTCGATGAACGGCCATGCGACAGCAACGGCGCCGACAGCGCCCGCCATACCAGTGGTGAGATAAAGGAAATCACGGCGAGTGGGCTCTGCTGAAGCCTCGCTTGTCGTTACGTGTTCGCTCACGGCTTAACCATCCTCTGCGCAATTATCGCGGAATTCCGCCCCGCCCCCTCTGCTGACGAATCGATCTGGACACATTTCGGCCATAGATTCCCCGGCAATCCGGCGCGTTCTAAGCTTGATCGCAAATTATGTCCAGCCTTGGCAAGGGGATGAGGGCACAATGTCGCGGGAAATTTCAGATGAATTTTTTACGGCAAACACCCGCTTGCCCTTATGTTGCATTGCAACACAAAAGCCACCGTGTTAGGCGCAACCGCAACGATGCCAGCCAGCCGGACCCGAGCGGATGAGAGACACGATCTTTTGCGTAATGAGCGTTCTCACAACCCTCGTTCTCGCTATCATCTCGCTGCGCTATGCCAAAGATTTCTATCTGCTTTCTCTTTTTTATAGCTTCCAGATCCATCTGGCAGCGGCCGCAGCAGTGGCCTCCGGCATAGCCCTCCTCTTCAAGCGCCATTGGTACGCGCTGCTGACACTTGGCGCATCGATGGTTCTCGCCGTCCACGGCATCGTGATGGCGCGTGAATTCGTCGAGCCTGAGGTAGACGAGAGCCGCCCTGCTCTCTTCAAGCTGATGTCCTTCAATATAGAGAATGACAATTTCGCAAACGGCGCTGATATCGCCGACATGGCGATCGGATCCGGCGCCGACGTCGTCAACATCCTCGAGGCCGAACCGGTATTGTCCGAATTGCCGCGACTGCTGAAGACATACCCCTATTACGTCGGCTGCGGCGTCGGCATGGAGCAATGCGATACGCTCGTCCTGTCGAAGCGCCCGCTGATCGAACCTCGCATCCGCAGCCTCGGCCTGCTGTGGCGCAACCGGCTGACGATCTCGACGATCGATTTCGACGGCCAGAAGGTCAACTTGCTCGCCGCGCACCTGACCAAACCCTATTATGACGAATTCCACGGCCTGGAAGTCGAAGATCTCGCCGAGATTATCTCTTCGCTGCCGGGACCGCTCGTGCTTGCTGGTGATTTCAATACGTCGATTCTGGCGCCGGATGTGCAGTATCTCATGCGCAGCCAAGGCTTGGGCACAGCATCGCTGGAGCCTGCGACATGGCCGATCGCCGCCGGCCCGCTCGGCATTTCGATCGATCACGTCTTCAGCAAAGCGCCCCTGCGGCTGAAATCGGTCCGCCGCATCGAGAACAGTTTCGGATCAAACCATTTTGGCCTCATGGCGGAATTCGTCCTCGATCCTTGAGCCTGCATCCTCGTCGGACGCGAGAAATCCGCCGGACTGGCGTGCCCAGAGTTCCGCATAGAGCCCGCCGCGGCGAAGCAGCTCGTCGTGGCTGCCCTCCTCGATAATCCGGCCAAGGTCGACGACGATCAGCCGGTCGAGCGCGGCGATCGTCGAAAGCCGGTGGGCGATTGCGAGCACTGTCTTTCCCTCCATGATCCGATGGAGATTGGACTGGATCGCTTCCTCCACTTCCGAATCGAGCGCCGACGTCGCTTCGTCGAGAACCAGGATCGGCGCGTCCTTCAGCATGACTCGCGCGATGGCGATGCGCTGCCGCTGCCCGCCCGATAGTTTGACGCCGCGTTCGCCGACATGCGCATCGAAACCTCTACGGCCCTGCTGATCCTGCAGGCGCGCAATGAAGTCCACAGCTTCGGCGCGTCGGGCCGCGTCGACCAGCCGCTCCTCGCCGGCATCCGGTCGTCCGAACAGGATATTGTCGCGCACGGAACGGTGCAGCAGCGACGTATCCTGGCTGACGACGCCGATCTGCATCCGCAGCGATTCCTGGGTCACGGCCGATATATCCTGACCGTCGACCAGGATGTGGCCGTCCTGGATGTCATAGAGGCGCAGCAGCAGATTCATCAGCGTTGATTTGCCGGCGCCCGAACGCCCGACGATCCCGACCTTCTCGCCCGGGCGGATGGTCAGGGAGAAATTCTCGACGGCGGGCTGCTGACCCTTGCCGTAGCGGAAGGAGACATTGTCAAAGCGGACGCCGGGCTGGCGGATCACCAGGCTCTTCGCATCCGGCCGATCGACGAGCCCGAGCGGCTGCGAAATCAGTTCGGCGGCGTTCTGAATGGTGCCGAGATTGCGCATGATGCCGTTGAACTGCGTCATCAGCCTGCCGAGCAGGAAATTCAGCCGGAGCACCAGCGCCAGCGAGAACGCCACCGCGCCCGAGCTGACGAGGCCGCGCAGCCAGAGATCGACGCTCAAGCCCGCCATCGTCACGATCATCAGGCCGGAGAGCAGCGCCATGGAGGCCCTCACACCGGTAATGAACCGCGTGAAGCGCAGCACCGTGTCCTGATAGATATCGAAACCTTGGCGCATGTAGCGGTCGCTCTCTTCATCGCGCGCGAACAGCTTCAGTGTCTGCATATTGCTATAGGCGTCGACCATCCGGCCGTTCAGCATCGATCCGGCCTCCGCCGTTTCGCGCGAGTGATGGCGGATCCGCGGGACGAAGTGGCGGGCAAGCAGGCTGAAGGCGCCAAGCCAGAACAGCACGACGGCGGCGAGCGTAAAGTCCAGCCTGGCGACGAGCACGAGCGTCGTTACCGCATAAATTCCGACAAACCAGACGCTTTCCATCAACGAGGTGACGAGATCCCCGGTTGCCTGGCCGGCCGACCAGACCTTGGTGACGATACGCCCGGAGAAATCGCTCTGAAAGAACGACAATGATTGCCTTGAGACATGGAGATAAGATTGCCAACGTGCTAGATTGTAGAAGCCCGGCGTGATCACCTGCTGATCGACGAGGGCAATCAGGAAGGCAACGACGAAGCGCACGAGCCCGATGAGAGCGAGCATGCCGAACAGCTCGCCGCCATGGGCCGCGATAAGACCGCTCCAGCCGGCGCCGGGCGCAATACTAGCGAGAATATCGACGAGGCGTCCGACGAACCAGAAGAGTGCGGCCTCGATTGCCGCCGACGTGCCGCCGAGAATGAGCATGGCGATGAACGGCATCTTCGCCTGGCCGATGTAGAACCAGATGAAACCGAGCGTAGCGCGCGGCGGCTGCAAGTCGTCGCGCCGGCGGAACGGATCGATCCAGGTTTCAAACAGGCGGAAGAGGGGTCGCAGAAACATGCAAGCGATATAGGCGGATTGAGGGGAGTGGCAAAGGGAATGAAAAGCGGACGCAACCTTATATTTTGGTAATAGACGATAACATCGGCGGCATCGCCATTGATTGCCCCCGAACCCGTCACAATCTGACGATAGGATCGCGCTTAACCGGAGAGACGTCATGGAAACGAAAATGCTCGATGCGCATATTCCGCTTCCGCTTGCAGAAAGGTTGGATGCCCTGGCTCTCGACCTGGCGTTGCCGCGCGACGAGATCGTCATCGAGGCTATCGCCGCCTGGCTCGACAGCGAGGAGCGCCGCCGCATCGTGGCGCTGCGCACGATCGCGGCCGCCAACAGCATCGTCGTCGTCGGACATGACCGCGTGATCGACTGGGCCGACAGTCTTTGAAAAGAACGCCGGCACGAGCGCATCCGGTCTTCGACAATCGTCTCGCGAGCACAAATCATCGAAATCATGAAAATGCCCTCCCCGCTCACGCCGGGAGGGTCGATTCTTATTCCGCGGCCTCTTCCGCCTCTTCGGCATGATCGGAGAGGAAGCCGCCGGACTGGCGGTTCCAGAGGTCGGCGTAGATGCCGCCGCTTCCGATCAGTTCGGCGTGCGAACCGGCCTCGACGATCCGCCCCTTGTCGAGCACGATCAGCCGGTCCATCTCCGTCAGCGTCGAAAGCCGGTGGGCGATCGCGATCACCGTCTTGCCCTCCATCAGGGCGAAGAGGTTTTCTTGGATCGCCGCCTCGACTTCGGAATCGAGTGCCGAGGTTGCCTCGTCGAGCACGAGGATCGGCGCATCCTTTAGGAAGACGCGGGCGATCGCGATCCGCTGCCGCTGACCACCTGAGAGCTTGACGCCGCGCTCGCCGACCTGCGCGTCGAGCCCCTGGCGGCCCTGCATGTCAACGAGCCCTTCGATGAACTCCCAGGCATTGGCGCGTTTGGCCGCTTCGATCACTTCGGCGTCGGTGGCCTCCGGCCGGCCATAGGCGATGTTGTCGCGGATCGAACGGTGCAGCAGCGAGGTGTCCTGCGTCACCACGCCGATCAGCGAACGCAGGCTCTCCTGCGAGACGCCTGATATATCCTGCCCGTCGATCGTGATGCGGCCGGCCTCCAGGTCATAGAAGCGCAGCAGCAGGTTCATCAGCGTCGTCTTGCCGGCGCCGGAACGACCGACCAGACCCACCTTCTCGCCTGCCTTGATGTCAAGCGACAGATTGTCGATGACACCCTTGCCCTTGCCATAGTGGAAGCGAATGCGATCGTAATGGATCGCCCCCTTCTTGGCCGTCATTGCGGGCGCATTCGGCTGGTCGATGATGTCGTGCTGCTTGCTCATCATCTCCATGCCGTCATAGACCGTGCCGATATTCTCGAACAGCGCCGAGACTTCCCACATGATCCACTGCGACATGCCGTTGACGCGCATGGCAAGACCGATGGCGATGGCGATCGCTCCGACCGAGATCGCCCCGTTCAGCCAAAACCAGATCGACAGGCCCGAGACGACAAAGAGCGCGACGCAGTTGTTCAGGTAGACGCTGATATGGAACAGCGTCACCTTTCGCATCTGCTTGTGCACGGTCTGCAGGAACTCGTCCATGCCCTGTTTGGCATAAATCTCCTCGCGTCCCGCATGCGAGAACAGCTTGACGGTTGCGATGTTCGTATAGCTGTCGACCACGCGGCCCGTCATCATCGAGCGCGCATCCGCCTGCTGGGCCGCGATCTTGCGAAGCCGGGGCACGAAGTAAGAGACGATGCTGACATAGACTGCGAGCCAGATGAGGATCGGGATCATCAGCCGCCAGTCGGCCGCGGCAATCACGATGATCATCGTCAGGAAATAGCTGACGACATAGACGAAGACGTCGAGGATCTTCATCACCGTTTCGCGCACGGCCAGCGAGGTCTGCATCACCTTGGTCGCGACACGCCCGGCAAACTCGTTGGCGAAGAAGGTCATGCTGTGGCGCAGCAGGAAGCGGTGCATCTGCCAGCGCGCCATCATCGGATAATTGCCGAGCAGCATCTGGTGCATGATGAGGGAATCGAGCCCTGCCGCCAGCGGCAAGCCGACCAGCACCAGAGCCGCCATCCAGAACAGCTTGTGGCCTTCCGTCTGCAGGAAGGTGGCGCGATCGGCATTGGTCAGCCAGTCGACGATGTCGCCGAGGAACTGGAAGAGCGCCACTTCGCCGATGGCAATCAGCGACGTCAGCACCGCCATCAGGCCGAGCCACGGCGCTGCCGGCTTGCTGTAATGCCAGCAGAAGGCAAAGAGACCTTTCGGGGGGGCGACGGGCTCCTCGCTCGGAAAGGGATTGAGTCGCTGCTCGAACCAGCCAAACATGAAATTGCTCCGAAACATCACCGTTCCGGCTCCCGGCTTCGCGCCATCCCGGCGCATGCAAGCACATATGGGAACCGGACGTTCAAGGGGCGAGGCTGAAACAGCCGCACAATGGATCAAAAGGGAAGTTTTAGAAAAAAGCCCGCTCTAGCGGTGCCATGTCGCCTTGATCGGCATCACGGCAGGAAAGCGCGTAATGAGCAAAATATTCATGCGGCCCTCCCTGCTGGCGTTCGAAGATGTGCATGCATAACGCGAAAAGTGCGAAACTTCCAGACCTGAACTTGCGCAAATAGCACGTTTTAGGGCCAAACCGCGTCCTGTTGCGCCGAAATCACAGTTGTATTAGGCCTCCCCGCGTCTAAACGAACAAGCGGCGTATACATGGCGAACCTCAGACTTGCACTTTATCAGCCGGACATTCCCGGCAATACCGGCACGATCCTGCGCCTTGCAGCCTGCCTCGGCTTTGCCGTGGATCTGATCGAGCCCGCCGGCTTCGACGTCTCCGACCGCAACCTGAAACGATCGGGCATGGATTATATCGCCGCCGCCGCGCTGACCCGCCACGTCAGCTGGGACCGCTTCGAGACCTGGCGCGCCACATCAGGCCGGCGCCTGATCCTCGCCTCGACCAAGGCCGCCGACCGCTACACCGACTTCGCCTTCCGCCCGGATGATGTCCTGCTGTTTGGGCGCGAAAGCGCCGGCGTGCCGGATCACGTGCACGAGAGAGCCGACGCCCGCATCCTCGTTCCGATGGTCGAAGGCCAGCGGTCGATCAATGTCGCAATCTCGGCGGCCATGATCGTCGGCGAGGCGATGCGCCAAACCGTCTGGGCTTGATCGGCGGCTGTCTGAACGGATTGCCGAATATATCAACAAGTGTCGGAAATCGACATTGTCAATCGATCAAACCGGCGTATATTCATTAGCCGGACAATCAAAGCCCCCGCACGATCTTCACAATTTCAATAACTTGGGAAGATTGGCCATCAGGCCGATGCCCATAGACTGACGAAAGCAGAATAAAACAAGAAAATGGATTCTACGATCATCATGATCAACCTGTTCGGAGCCGTGGCGCTGCTGCTGTTCGGCCTCGCGCAGGTGAAGGACGGCGTGTCCAGGGCCTTCGGCGCCCGGCTGAGAACGGGGCTGGCGACCGGCACGCGCGGCGGCCTTCGCTCATTCCTGTCGGGACTTGTCGCGACCGTCGCGCTGCAGAGCTCGACGGCAACAGCGCTGATGACCGCCTCCTTCGTCGAACGTGATCTGATCAATCCGCGCATGGCCCAGCTCGTCCTGCTCGGCGCCAATGTCGGCACGGCGATCACTGCATGGATCGTCGCGACAGGCATCGAATGGCTCTCACCGCTCCTGATCCTCTCCGGCATCGTGCTTTACCGCGGCCGCTCCAGCACCCGCCAAGGCGGCGGCGCAGCGCTGATCGGGATCGGCCTGATGCTGTTGTCGCTGCATCTCCTGAGCCTTGCGACGGAGCCGATGCGCGCCTCCCCCGCTCTCGCCGCTTTCATCAGTCTGCTGGATGGCGCTCTGCCCGTGGCGCTCCTTTTCTCGGCAGCGCTCGCCTTCGTCTCATCGTCCAGTCTGGCTGTGGTGGTGCTCATCCTATCGCTCGCCTCGGCCGGCCTGATCTCTGCCGAACTCGTCATCGTGCTCGTGCTCGGCGCCAATCTCGGCGGCGCGATACCGCCCGTCGTCGCGACGATGTCCGGGCCGGTTTCGGCGCGACGCGTCACGTTCGGCAATCTCGCCGTCCGTGCGCTCGGCTGCATAATCGCCCTGCCGCTCGCGGGCTACGGCGCGGAATTCATTCAGGTGCTGCCCTTCGGACCGTCAAAGCTCCCAGTCGATGCGCATCTGCTTTTCAATGTTCTGCTCGCCGCCCTCGCCTGGCCCTTTTCGAGGCCGCTCGCCACGCTGATGACCCGTCTGGTTCCGGATCAGGCCGAGCCGGACACGGCTCCGAAATATCTGGACGCCCATGAGCTTTCGACGCCCGTCATTGCTTTGACAAGCGCCACCCGCGAAGTGCTCGGCATCGGCGACCTCATCGAGCGCATGCTGATCCGAGTCTCCGAGGCCTTCGAAGGCAATGACTCTTCCAAGCTTTCCGAAATCGCGATCCTCGAAGAGCGTGTCGACAAGCTGCAGCAGGCGGTGAAGGTCTATCTCTCGAAGCTCGGCCGCGAGGGGCTCAGCGACGAGAACGCCCGCCGTTCGATCGTTATCATCGATTATGCCATCAATCTCGAACATATGGGCGATATCATCGAGAAAGGCTTGCTGGAGCAGATATCGAAGAAGATCTCGCTCGGGCTCAGGTTTTCCGACGACGGTCATCAGGAATTGCGTAAGCTGTTCGACCTGACGATCGACAATCTTCGTGTCGCCCAGACGATCTTCGTCACTCGCGATTTCAATCTTGCGCGTCAGATGATGGAGACAAAGGTAGAGGTCCGGCGCATGGAGAAACAGTCGGCCGAACACCATCTGGAGCGCCTGCGTGACGGACGCGCCGACAGTCTGCAGACAAGCTCGCTGCATCTCGATATGCTGCGTGACCTGAAGAGGATCAACGCCCACATCGTCTCGGTGGCGCATCCGATCCTGGATGAAAGCGGCCTTCTGATCGAAAGCCGCGTGCGTGCTGTCGCGGAGTGACGGTCAGTCGGCCGAAGGCAGACGGCGCATGGTGAATTCGATCTGGTCGCCGTCGAGCTGACGCCAGCTTTCGACCTCGGTCCAATAGGCCGCTTTCGGATATTCGTCGAACCATTCGCGCGCCTTGGCGCGGGCATCGAGGAGGCCGAGGCAATATGTCTCACGCACGAAATGGTCTTTCTTGCGGGCAGGATTTTCCGCCCGGTGTCTCGCAATTCTGCGCTTCAGGCCGTCGAAGGACGGAGGTCCTGGAATTTTTGCCATCAACCCTACCTCTGCCGAAAAGATAGTATCGAAACCCTTGCTTTGCGAGTCGAATCTCGATGCCCCGGCCGCAGCCTTGGCGAGAGGCGGCGCCACCTGCTAGATGTGGCGGGCAACAGGGAATGAGCGAGTCGCATCCTGAACGGATGCCGGCCGCGGAGGCGTGACATGGAAAGACCGGAACTGCCGATCGGCTTGCCTGCGGATATCGAAGAGAAGAAGGCGGCCGCCCGCAACTGGTTCGAAGGACTGCGCGATACGATCTGCGCCTCCTTCGAAGCCCTCGAAGACGAACTGCAAGGCCCCTTGTCCGATCAGGAGCCCGGCCGCTTCGTCGCCAAGGACTGGTCGCGTGAAGAAGGCGCCGGCGGCGGTGGCCGCATGTCGATGATGGAAGGCCGCGTGTTCGAGAAGGTCGGCGTCCACACCTCTACCGTTCACGGCGAATTCTCACCGGACTTTCGCACCCAGATACCGGGTGCCAAGGACGATCCGCGTTTCTGGGCCTCGGGCATTTCGCTGATCGCCCATCCCGTCAACCCCAATGTTCCCACGGTGCATATGAACACCCGCATGGTGGTCACAACAAGCCGCTGGTTCGGCGGCGGCGCCGATCTGACGCCGGTGCTGTCGCGCCGCCGCACCCAGGAGGATGAGGACAGCCAGCTCTTCCACAAAGCCATGGAAATCGCCTGCCGAAACCATGCCGTCGCCGATTACGATGCCTACAAGGGCTGGTGCGACGACTATTTTTTCCTCAAGCATCGCAACGAGCCCCGCGGCATCGGCGGCATCTTCTTCGATTGGCTGCATTCGAGCGAAGAAGCCGGCGGCTGGGACGCCGATTTCGCCTTCACGCGCGATGTCGGCAGGGCTTTCGCCATGGTCTATCCGAAGATCGTTCGCTCCAACTTCAACAAGTTGTGGACGGAGGCCGATCGTGACGAACAATTGATCCGCCGGGGCCGCTACGTCGAATTCAATCTGCTGTATGATCGCGGCACGATCTTCGGCCTGAAGACCGGCGGCAACGTCGAATCCATTCTCTCCTCGCTGCCGCCTGTCGTGCGCTGGCCGTGAGACTGTAAAATCTCATCGATTATTCGAACTGAGGGACCTTCATAAAAATTCAGTGAGTCCTAACTTTATATGTACGTGCGTAACAATCGGAGGAGGATTGTCATGACGACAGAAAGCGGCTCGCCTGCGTCCACGGATGTCCAGGAAACATTCCGTGCAATCGACACACCCGAGTTCCTTATCCGCATTGCCGAGAAACTGCGGGCCAAGAGTGGCTCCGATCTGCCGCTGTGCTGCTTCATCGAGCAGGTCAAGCTGCAACTGGCCGGCGGAAAGTCGCCGGAGGAACTGCAGAACGACGCAGCCAACAGCAACACGCCCGGCCATCTCTCGGATACTTTCAAAGCCTGGGCGATGCCCGACTGAACACCTTCTCCGGTCGCCACCTCCTGCCGGCCGGAACCTTCTCTTCGCACGTACATTTCATCAATCGCGTGAGAACGCGATGGCCGTTGCGTTCCAGACAGAGGAGAAAACCATGCGACTTTTCGAATGTGGCACGCTCGTTCCCGGCTGCGCCTGGCACACCCGGGCGGATAATGACGCAGAAGTGGTTCGCCGCGCCGTTGAGCACCTGAAGACTGCTCACGGCGAAACGATCATACGCGAAAACATGGTTGACAACATCAAGGCACGCATCCGCGACGAGGCCACCGCCGCCTGAGAGCGGGTGCCCGCGTCCTGGCAGCGACGACTATGACAGCGCCGCATCCACCCGATGCGGCGTATAATCCCTATTGGATGCGTTCCTGCAGCCGGGCGAGCAGTGCTGGCCGGTCAGCGGCGAAATTCTCCTCTACCCACTGGTTTTCCAGCACCGCAAGCAGTTCCCCGACGCGGGGACCGGATGCGATGCCCGCCGCAATCACATCGCCGCCATTTAGAGGAAATTGCGGCTTCTTCCAGTTCACGGCCTGATCCAGGAGCTTGCCGAGCCGCGCGGAGCGCGCCATTTCGCCAAGATCGCCTTCGGCCTTGCCGCGCGCAACGCCGAGCGCCAACTTCAGCCGCGTCGTGATACCGTCCGCGCCGTTGCGGTAAAGCAGTCGCTCGAAGGCGGCCGGCGATATCTCGTCATTGACCGGTTCCGCTTTCGCCCAGGCCGTCAGGGTGGCGGCTTCCGCATTCGAGAGCTTCAGCCGGGCCGCAAGCGCCGTGAGCCGCGCCGCATCGGGCGGCACGATCGCCGCAAGGCGCAGCAGCGGATCGGGCGTCCAGCCGAGCGCCTTTTCGGTGGCAACGAGAGAAGGGATTGCATCGATCCCCCACCGCTCCGATTCCGGCAGGATTTCCGTCAGCACCGCCACCTGCCGCATCCAGAGCAGCGCCCGGCCGGGATCGCCGGCACCAAGCAGCTTTCTAAGCTCCGACCAGACGCGCTCGGCCGAGAGCGTCTTCAGTTTCGAACGCGCCGCAGCACAGGCTTTCAGACCCTCGGGATCCGGCCGCCCGGAACCGTAATAGGCGAAGAAGCGGAAGAAGCGCAGGATGCGCAGATAGTCCTCGGCGATACGCCTTGCCGCATCGCCGATGAAGCGGATTTTGCGCGTCTCGATGTCCGCAAGCCCGCCGACGAGATCCACCACCTCGCCCTTGGCATCGGCATAGAGCGCGTTGATCGTCAGGTCGCGCCGTTCGGCATCGGCCTTCCAATCGGTGCTGAAAGCGACCTTGGCGCGGCGTCCGTCGGTCTCGACATCGGTACGCAGGGTCGTCACCTCGAAGGGCTTGCCGTCGATGACGAGCGTCACCGTGCCGTGCTGCAGCCCTGTCGGCACCGCCTTGATGCCGGCCACTGCTGCCCGCTCCATGACAATTTCGGGCGCCAGCGTCGTGGCGATGTCGATATCGCTGACCGGCAGGCCCATCAGGCTGTTGCGCACCGCGCCGCCAACCACCCGTCCTTCCCCGTCATCGGTATTGAGAAGTGCCAGGACCCGGGCGAGCGCCGGATCGCGGAACCATGCCTGGTCGGCAATGCCGGTCATGCGTAAAGCCTTTCGTAGAGCGTGCGGACGATGCCGGCGGTGATGCCCCAGATCATTCTGGTTTCATAGGGCATGCGGTAGAAATGCCGGTCGATGCCGTCGATCACGCGCCTGTCGCGGTTATGATTGGCCGGATTCATCAGGAAGGAGAGCGGCACCTCGAACACCTCGTCCACCTCGGCCGGGTTCGGCGTCAGCGCGAAACCCCGCTTAACGACGCCGAGCACGGGCGTGATGCGGAAGCCGGTCGAAGCGAGATAATTCGGCAGCCTGCCGACTGTCTCGACGAAGGAACCGGGCAGGCCGATTTCCTCCTCCGTCTCGCGGATCGCCGCCATTTCGGGCGAGATATCGGCCGGATCGATCGAGCCGCCGGGAAAGGCGATCTGACCGGAATGTTTGCGCAGCGTCGCCGTGCGCTTGGTGAAGATCACCCGCGCTTCCTCGCCGTCGTCGACGACGGGCACGAGCACGGCGGCATCGCGCAGCTTGAAGGTCGCAATCTCCTCCACGATATCGGGGTTGAGGATATGGTCGCCGTGATCACGCCAGGCATGGTCCACCGGCCCGCCATTCTGATCGAGCGCACGGCGGCGGAATTCAGCTGCTGAGAACAGCGGATAACGTTGGGTGATCGCATCGTTCATCGGGAAAGCGCATCCAGTTCGTCGGCCGGCATGACGGGAAAGACCTCGCCGGCGGAGCAGACCGCAAACATCGCCCGCCCCTCCACGTCGAGCGTCTCGCCGAGTGCCGCCAGTTCATACATCACCGCACGCGACACCAGCGCCTCCAGCCGCCCGCGCACATGCAGATAGGGTTTCAGTTCAGCATTGCCGCCCGCAATGGCAAAGCGCAGCCGATGCCCTCCTCCCGCCTCCACGACATCACCGACATTGGTGCGGAATGTCAGTACCTGTTTGCCCTCCCGCTCCGTCACGCTCATCTCCACGGCGACGAACGGCGCGTCCACGACCCTGATCCCGACCTTTTCCACAGGAGTTACGAGATAGGTCTTTTCGTCCTCGTCCTTGCGCAACACCGTCGAAAAAAGCCGCACCAGCGCCGGCCGGGCGATCGGCGTGCCCATGTAGAACCAGGTGCCGTCGGCCCTAATCTCCATGTCGATATCCCCGCAGAAGGGCGGATTCCACCGTTCGACCGGGGGCAATCCTCGTTTTTTGCCGGCGGTTTCCTGCGACGCGCGCGAAATCAGCGCGGCAAGCCCCGCCGCATCCGCCTGTCCGCTGATTTCTTCGGCTGCCATTCTTCCGTCCCGGTTTGTCCTTAACGAAGTGAAGTCACGAGATAGTCATTCGTAACGAACTTGTCAGCCCGTCGCATCTCCATAACTCTATCGAGTATGAGGCAGATGTATAAGTCCGCCGATTCGCTGCCGAATGATTTCAGCCGTTGGAGATGCCCGTGGGTATGATGAAGACCGAAGCCAGCCTCGATGAAAAGGCGATCGTCGCCGCCGCCGAAAGGGCGCTCTCCGATATCGCTGCCATCCGCGGGGAAGTCTCCAAAGTGATCTTCGGTCAGGAGAGCGTCGTCGAGAACACCATCCTCGCCGTGCTATCAGGCGGCCATGCCCTGCTCGTCGGCGTCCCCGGCCTTGCCAAGACCCGCTTGGTGACGACACTCGGCGAGGTGCTCGGCCTTGCTGCCAACCGCGTCCAGTTCACGCCAGACCTGATGCCTTCCGATATTCTGGGGTCGGAGGTGATGGATCAGGACGACAGCGGCCGCCGTTCCTTCCGTTTCGTCAAAGGCCCGGTCTTCGCCCAGCTCCTGATGGCCGACGAAATCAACCGCGCCTCGCCGCGCACTCAGTCGGCGCTTCTGCAGGCGATGCAGGAATATCACATCACCATCGCCGGCCAGCGCTATGACCTGCCGGCTCCCTTCCATGTGCTCGCCACCCAGAACCCCCTGGAGCAGGAAGGCACCTATCCTCTGCCCGAGGCCCAGCTCGACCGCTTCCTGCTGCAGGTCGACGTCAACTATCCCGAGCTCGCCGCCGAGCGACAGATCCTGCTCGAGACCACAGGCCTCGGCGAAACCCGGCCAGAAGCCGTCATCGATGCGCAACGGCTGATCGAAATCCAGGCCCTGGTGCGCCAGATGCCGGTGAGCGAGACGGTCGTCGACGCCATCCTTTCGCTGGTGCGCTCCGCCCGCCCCGGTCAGGGGAATGCCTCGACCGACAAGAACGTCGCCTGGGGTCCGGGCCCGCGCGCCGGCCAGGCGATGATGCTCTGCGCGCGCGCCCGCGCGCTCTACGAGGGCCGCCTCGCCCCGTCCCTCGATGATATCTTCGCGCTTGCCGAACCCATTCTTCAGCACCGCATGGCGCTGACCTTCGCCGCCCGCGCCGAAGGCATGTCGGTGCGCGACGTCATTGCCGGCCTGGTCAGGCAGGCAAAGGGATAAGGAAGCCGGACGCGTGGCATCTATCGGACAGACCGTCAACCCGACGTCAGGCAGCGATGCCCTCTCCCGCGCCAGGCAGCGGGCCTCCCTGATGCCGGACTGCCTGGTGGAAGCCAAGCGCATCGCCAATACGGTGATCGCCGGCTGGCACGGCCGTCGCAAACGCGGCATCGGCGAGAATTTCTGGCAGTTCCGGCCCTATGCAGAGGGCGAGAGCCTGTCGCGCATCGATTGGCGCCGCTCTGCCCGCGACGACCATACTTATGTGCGCGAGCGCGAATGGGAAGCAGCGCACACCATCTGGCTCTGGTGCGACATGTCGCCCTCGATGATGTACAAGTCGAGCTACGGCAGCGTCTCCAAGGAAAGCCGGGCGCTGGTCGTCATGCTGGCGCTTGCCGAAATCCTTGCCCGCTCCGGCGAACGCATCGGCTGCCCCGGCATCATGGAACCTGCCTCCACCCGCAATGCCGCCGAACGCCTCGCAGCCGCGCTCATGCACGCGCCGCTGACCGGCGGACTGCCGGAAACGGGAATGATCCGCGGCTGGAGCGACCTCGTGCTCATCGGCGATTTCCTCGACGACGCTCCTGTTATCATGGAGCGGCTCGGTCCGCTTGCCCGCCGCGGCCTGCACGGCCACGTGGTCGAGATATCGGACCCCGCCGAAGAGATCTTTCCCTATAGCGGCCGCACCGAATTCATTGATCCGGAGACGGGGGCCAAGCTCATCTCCGGCCGCGCCGAACACATCCGCGAGACCTATCGCAACGCCTACCTCGCCCGCAGGGAGAGCCTCGGCCAGTCGCTGCGCCATCTCGGCTGGACCTTTACGACCCACCGCACCGATCATCTTGCCTCGGAGGCGCTGGTCGCGGTCCACATGTACCTCTCCGGCATGCCGGCCAAGGCAACGCATGGAGGGCTGCTATGAACGCCCTCCCCTTCGCTTTCGCCTATCCCGCCATTCTCGGCGCCCTCATCGCCTTGCCGGTCATCTGGTGGCTGTTGCGGCTGACGCCGCCACGTCCGAAAACGGAGGTCTTTCCGCCGCTGAAGATCCTTGCGTCGGTGCTGAAGCGCGAGGAAACGCCGGCGCAAAGCCCCTGGTGGCTGACGCTGCTGCGCATGCTGCTCGCTGCCATCATCATCCTTGCGATTGCCGATCCGGTCTTCAATCCGCGCACCAATTCTCTGGCATCGGGCGGCCCGCTCGTCCTCTTCGTTGACAACAGCTGGGCGGCAGCACCCGATTGGGAGCGCCGAGTCCAGACCGCCGACGCGCTGGTGGACGATGCCGAATCCGCCGGCACGCCGGTAGCGATCGCCTTCACCGCCGATCCGACCAACGATGCCGTGCCCGGCACCGCAGCCAGCGCCCGCGACAAGCTGCGGGCTGCCGAGCCGCGGCCGCTGGTTCCCGATCGCGAGCGCGCTTTCCAAGCGCTGCGCGCGGCGCTCAATGGCGTCAAGCCCGGCACTCTCGCCTTCCTGACCGACGGCGCCGCCGCCAAGGCCGATGATCCGACGGTGCGCAGGCTCGCCGAGCTCCAGCCCGCCGATCTGCGCCTGATCGAGGGCGATGCCACGAAGACGGTTGCCGTCACCGCGGCCAGCAATGCGGCCGACGCCATGACCGTAAAGGTCACACGGCTCGACAGTTCGCGCCCCGCATCAGTGGCGCTGAACGCCGTCGATGCCCAAGGCCGCTCGATCGCCAACGGCAGGGTGGATTTCCGTCCCGGCCAGAGCGTTGCCACGAGTTCGATCACCGCTCCCTTCGAGATGCGCAACGATTTCGCCCGCATCAGCGTCGACAACGGCGCGACGGCAGGCGCGGTCCACCTTCTCGACGACGCGTTCAAGCGCCGCCGCGTCGTCCTCCTGTCCGGCACCGGAGCCGATGAATTCCAGCCGCTGCTCTCGCCGCTCTACTACATCCAGCGGGCGCTGCAGCCCTATGCGGATCTCATCCAGCCCACCGATTCCGATCTGGCCGTCGCCATACCGAAGCTTCTCGCCAACAACCCTTCGATCATCATCATGGCCGATATCGGCCGCCTGCCGGAGGAGACCTACGAACCTCTGACACGCTGGATATCGAATGGTGGCATGCTCCTACGTTTCGCCGGCCCGCGCATGGCGGCGGCACCTGCCGACGATCCGCTCATTCCCGTCATCCTACGCCAGGGAGAACGAGCGCTGGGCGGGACCTTGTCCTGGAGCGAACCGCAATCGCTGGCCGAATTTCCGAGCATCGGCCCCTTCGCGGGCATACCGCGTCCCGCCGATGTCGTCGTCAAACGGCAGGTGCTCGCCGAGCCGACACCCGACCTTGCCGAACGCACCTGGGCCAGCCTCGCCGACGGCACGCCGCTGGTGACGATGAAGCAGCTGGCATCCGGCCAGATCGTCCTCTTCCACGTCACCGCGGAAGCGACCTGGTCCGATCTGCCGATCTCGGGCACTTTCGTCGATATGCTGCGTCACCTCCTGCAGATATCGCGCTCAGGCGGTGTGACGTCCGAGGCACGCAGCAGCGCGCGTGTCTCCGAGACCCTTCCGCCCTACCGCATGCTGACGGCCAAGGGTGTGCTCGTTTCCGAGACTGGCTCGGCGCGACCTCTGATCCCCAGGGCCGGAGCCGAACCGACGGCGAATTTCGACAATCCGCCCGGCCTCTACGGTTCGGAAGATGGTTTCACCTCATTGAACGTGCTGCCCGAGAACGCCGAACTGACGCCGCTCGATACCGCTGGAACCAACGCCGTGCGCGAAGGCTTGATCGGTGGCGAAAGCTGGTCGGCAAAGCCGGCTCTTTTCCTGGTCGCCTTTCTGCTGCTGCTCGCCGACAGCCTGATCGTCCTCTTCATGAACGGCGCTTTCTCGCGATTGCGCCCGGCCGCTCGCGCCGTGGGCGTGATCGCCGTCGTACTCGGCGCAGGCTTCCTGCTGCAGCCCGGCACACTTCACGCCAACGACTCCCGGCCCGATGACGACCTCATTCTGGAGAGGCTTGACAACACGCATCTCGCCTATGTCGTCACCGGCGAGCAGGAAGTCGACAATATATCCGAGCGCGGCCTTGAGGGCTTGACCCAGTTCCTGACCTTCCGCACGACGTTGGAGCCGGCGCCGCCCGTCGGCCTTGACCTCACCAGGGACGAACTCACCTTCTACCCGATCATCTATTGGCCGGTTTCGGCAACGGCGCCCATGCCGTCATCGGCCGCGATCAGCCGCATCGACGCCTATATGCGCAACGGCGGCACCGTGCTTTTTGACACGCGCGACCAGCTCAGCGCTCTGGACAATGGCGGCAATGTCAGCGCTAACGGCCAGCGGCTGCAGGAAATCCTCGCCAATCTCGATATACCGCCGCTCGAACCGGTTCCATCGGATCACGTGCTGACGAAATCCTTCTATCTCCTGTCGAGCTTTCCCGGCCGCTATGCCGGCAGCCCGCTTTGGATCGAAGCCCGCCAAGGTGGCCGCGAAACGACCGAAAAATCGGCGGCGACGGCCGACGGGGTTTCGCCGATCCTGATCACCGGCAATGATTTCGCCGGCGCCTGGGCAGTCGACGAAAACGGCACGCCGATACTGCCGACCGTGCCCTCGGATGAAGGGCAGCGTGAATATGCCTACCGGGCCGGCGTCAACATCATGATGTACATGCTGACCGGCAACTACAAGACGGACCAGGTTCATGTTCCCGACCTTCTCGAACGGTTAGGGCAATGAGATGACCTTCGATTTCTCACCCTTCCTGCCCTGGCCGATTCTGGCCGCACTGGCCGTCGTCAGCGCTCTTATCGCCGCCTTTGCGATCTGGCGCGGCATTCGCGGCGCCTGGATCAGGACACTGGCCGCCCTCGCCCTGCTGACCGCCCTTGCCAATCCCGTACTGCTGCAGGAGGATCGAGATCAGCTGTCGACGATCGTCCCCGTCATCGTCGACCGGAGCCAGAGCCAGCAGACGCCCGAGCGCATGAAGATGACCGATGACGCGCTTGCGGCGTTGAAAGGGCAGCTTGCCCGCTTCCCCCAGATAGAACCCCGCTTCGTCGATGTCGAAGGCGACGTCAACTCCGACGTTCCGTCCACCCGCCTGTTCGACGCGCTGGCAGCCAACATCGCCGACGTCCCATCCGCCCGCATCGGCGGCGCCATCATGCTGACAGACGGCGAAGTCCATGATGTCCCGGCCGCCAATCAGGCGCTCGGCTTCGATGCGCCGATCCATGGTCTCGTCACCGGCAAGCCTAAAGAATTCGACCGTCGCATCGAAGTCATCAAGGGACCGCGCTTCGGCATCGTCAACGAGGAGCAGCAGGTCGTCCTGCGCGTCTTCGACGATGGTCCGAGCCCCGGCGGCACGGCCGACGTCACGGTGAAGCTGAACGGCGACGAGATCGCTACCTTGCAGGCAACGCCCGGCCAGGATACGCCTTTCTCCTTCAAGGTGCCGGCTGGCGGCAGCAACGTGCTCGAATTTTCCGTCGCCGCGCTTCCCGGCGAAGTCACCACCGCCAACAACCGCGCCGTCCACGTCATCGACGGCATTCGCCAGAATCTGCGCGTCCTGCTCGTCTCCGGCGAGCCGCATGCCGGCGAGCGCGCTTGGCGCAACCTCCTGAAATCCGACGCCTCGGTCGATCTCGTTCACTTCACCATTCTGCGTCCGCCGGAAAAGCAGGACGGCACGCCGATCAACGAGCTGTCGCTGATCGCCTTCCCGACGCGTGAACTGTTCATCGACAAGATCAAGGATTTCGACCTGATCATCTTCGACCGCTATCAGGACCGCGCCAACGTGCTGCCGATGCTTTATTATGACAACATCGCGCAATACGTGGAGAACGGCGGCGCGCTGCTGATCGCCGCCGGTCCGGAACATGCGAGCCCAGAGTCGATCGCGATGACGCCGCTCGCCTCCGTGCTGCCGGCAGAGCCGACTGGCCGGATGATCGAAAAGGCCTTCTATCCTCGCCTCTCCGAGGAAGGGCGCAAGCATCCGGTCACGCGCGGCTTGGACGGCTCCGGCGAGGACCCGCCGCATTGGGGCCGCTGGTTCCGCAGCGTCGATGTCGAACGGCCGCAGGGCGAAACGATCATGGTTGGCGCCGACAACCATCCGCTGCTGGTGCTGAACCGCGCCGGCCAAGGCCGCGTCGCCATGCTGCTTTCAGATCAGGGCTGGCTCTGGGCGCGCGGCTTCGAAGGCGGCGGTCCAAATGTCTCGCTGTATCGCCGCATCGCTCATTGGCTGATGAAGGAACCGGCGCTCGAGGAAGAAGCCTTGACGGCGCGCGCCTCCGGCCGAACCCTTGAAGTCACCCGCCAGACAATCGGCGACAATCCCGGTAACGCCACCGTGCGTTATCCCTCCGGTAAGACCGAAACCTTGCCACTCACCCAGACGGAACCCGGGCTCTACAAGGCCGAGAAACGCATGTACGAGGTCGGCCTCTTTGAAATCCGTAACGGCAAGTTATCGACGCTTGTGCACATCGGCGCCGTCGATGCGCCGGAATTCAAGGCAATGATCTCGACGACCGATGTGCTGAAGCCTGTCGTTGACAGGAGCAAAGGTCTCGTGACCCGTGTCGCCAGCGAAAAGGGCGCGATCAGCGTTCCGCCGATCCTGCCGGTGCGCGGCCAGATCCGCGTCTCCGACAACGAGCGTATGATGATCCGCATGACCAACGAAACGGTCCTGAAGGGAATCAACACGTTGCCGCTCTTTGCCGGCTTCGCCGGCGTCGGCATCCTGCTGCTCGCTTTCGGCGCCATGTGGTGGCGCGAAGGGCGATAGTCGCATGCCGGAATTCGAGCTTACGGCATCGCCTTCGGCTGTGGAGCTCGCGGCCATCACCGATGCGCTCTCGGCCTTCAATAACAGCGATGTCGGCCCTTCGGACCGCCAGCCGCTCGCCGTCCTCGTCCGCGATACCGACGGCAAGGTGACCGGCGGCCTGTCGGGATTTACTGCCTGGGGCTGGCTCTTCACCCAAATGCTTTACATCCCCGATACGCTGCGCGGAACGGGCATAGCCGGCAGGATCCTCGCAAAAGCGGAAGACGAGGCCAAGGCGCGAGGATGTCGTGGCGCCTGGATCGATACCTTCAACCCGCAGGCTCTCCGCGCCTATCTGCGCCAGGGTTATGAAATCTTCGGCGAGCTTGAGGATTTCCCGGAAGGCCGCACCCGCAGCTTCCTCCGGAAAAATCTCTGATCATCCGCGCCAGGCGATTATGCCTTTCAGCCGCTCGTGCACACCCTCGGCGATCGGAACGACCAGCACCCGGCCGGGATCGACGGGACCTGGAAAGGCAAGCGCGTTATAGGCCACCTTCTCGAAGCCGAGCGGACCGTAATAGGGCGGATCGCCGACGAGGATGACGGCTTCCGAACCCTTGCGCCGCGCAGCTTCCACCGCGATCCGCACCAGTTCTCGGCCGATACCTATGTTTTTGTGCGAGGGTCGAACGGCAAGCGGGCCAAGAAGATGTCCCTTCACCGTGCCGGCCAGCACCGGCGTCATGCGCACGGAGGCGATCGTCTCGCCGTCGTCAGCGCAGATGAAGGAGAGCGACAGGTCGTGCGGCCCCTGCTCGCGGATACGCGCGGCCGCCCGCGCGAAGCGGCCCGGACCGAAGGCTTCTTCATTGATATGTTCGATGGCGGCGTCGTGGGACGCGTCTTCGGTGAGGTAGACGAGATCGTGCTTGTACATGATGGCAGAAACCGGTTGGACGGATTGATGGGTCTCGAACACGCCTTCGGCGTTCGGGAGCATCAGCGTCGTCGCGGGTTTCTGGAAATGAACATCAGGCAGGCGTTCCTCAAATCGTGAAAAGGCCGATAGCAGGAAAAATTTCCGCCGTCCAACGCAAAATGCACACCCGATCCTGCTGGCGTGGGGGGCGTGACGCACTGTTCAATCTTTACCGCCTGCAAAGCCCCACTATCTCAGCTAACTTCGATTCCAACACGGCAATCAAGGGAATGAAGATCATGGGAATGCTTGTGGACGGCGTCTGGCACGACATCTGGTACGACACGAAGGAGAGCAAGGGGCACTTCAAACGGCAGCCCTCGCAATTTCGCAACTGGGTGACGGCGGACGGCGAGGCCGGGCCTTCCGGAAGCGGCGGCTTCAAGGCCGAGGCCGGGCGGTATCATCTCTATGTCTCCCTCGCCTGCCCCTGGGCCCATCGCACCTTGATCTTCCGCAAGCTGAAGAAGCTGGAGGAGCTGATTTCGGTTTCTGTCGTGGATCCGCTGATGCTCGAGAATGGCTGGGAGTTCAAGATCGGTGACGGCGCTGCCAGCGACCATCTGTTTGGCGCTGGGACGCTTTGGCAGATCTACGTCAAGGCGGATCCGCACTATTCCGGCCGTGTCACCGTTCCCGTCCTCTGGGACAAGCAGACCGGCACGATCGTCAACAACGAATCGGCCGAGATCATCCGCATGTTCAACAGCGCCTTCGACGGGCTGACGGGTTCGAAGGCCGATTTCTATCCGGAGGATCTGCGTGCCGAGATCGACATGCTGAACGCCACCGTCTACGACACCGTCAACAACGGCGTCTACAAGGCAGGCTTTGCCACAACTCAAGAAGCTTACGAGGAAAATGTCGGCAAACTATTCGAAACACTCGACATTCTCGACGAACGCCTGGGCAAGGGCCGCTACCTTTTGGGCGACAGATTGACGGAGGCCGATTGGCGCCTCTTCACCACACTGGTGCGTTTCGACCCGGTCTATGTCGGCCACTTCAAGTGCAACATTCGCCGCATCGCCGATTATCGCAATCTGCCGGGCTATCTCAGGGATCTCTATCAGACGGCAGGCGTTGCCGAGACGGTAAACCTGCAGCACATCAAGCAGCACTATTACCGCAGTCACAAGACGATCAATCCGACCGGCATCGTCCCGGTCGGCCCGGCGCTTGATCTCGACAGCCCGCATGGCCGCGCTACAGCGCCGCGCGTCTTTTAGACGCGCAAAGGACGCTGTAGAACTTTAAATTGCTGCAATGCGGCCTAAAGCTTCTCACCAGCGGTGGTCGGGTTCCTGCTCGCCCCGAAGCTCGGCGAGGCGGCGATGCGTCGCCTCGGTCGTGCCCTCGGGCAGGCTGTCGAGCGAAAAGAACCCGCTGTCGGAAATCTCCCAGTCCGGCGGCCGCGGCGCCGTCTGCTCGACGGTCACGCGATAGAATACGACGTGGTCGCGCCGGGTGGTCGTGGTGTTGAAATAGACTTGGACCAGCCGAGGTTTCCCGATGATTCTGAGGTTGCCCTCCTCGCGCAGTTCCTTGGCCAGCGCTTCTTCCGCCGTCTCGTTGCGCTCCAGCCCGCCGCCGGGCATATGCCAGCCGCCGATATAGCTGTGGCGCACGAGGAAGATCCGGCCGTCCGCATCGAAGCAGGCGGCCCTGACGCCCATCGTCATGCCGCGGGCGAAGGAGAAATAGACATGCAGCAGGCGCAGGGCCAGCCTGATGTGAGGGGGCCGCTTCTCTTTATCCACCTTCGTCCCGTTTCGGCTCTTCGTCGCGCCGGATGTGTTTGATTTGTCAATAAGCTGGTCTATGTCTCGTAGCATGTTCAAGCTCGCGCATATTTCCGACGTCCACCTCGGACCACTGCCCCGTCTTTCCATTCAAGAGCTGTTTTCCAAACGCATAACCGGCTTTGTGAACTGGCATCGAAATCGACGCAAGCACCTTTTCGCCAGCACGCTGGATCTGCTGCTCGATGACATCCGCGCCCATCAGGCCGACCATTTGGCCGTCACCGGCGACCTCGTCAACCTGGCGAGCGGCATCGAGATCCGCGCCGCCGCCGCCTGGCTGCGCGTGCTTGGTGATCCCGCCGACACCTCGGTCGTTCCGGGCAATCACGACGCCTATGTGCCGGGCGCTTACGAAAAGTCGATGCGCGCCTGGTACGATTATGTCCGCGGCGACCTCGCCCCGCCGCAATGGCAGGAAGACCGCCGCATCTTTCCCTATCTGCGCGTCCGCGGCAAGGTTGCGATCGTCGGCTGCTCCACGGCCGTCGCCACGCCCCCCTTCGCAGCCTCCGGCTTTTTCAGCGCCCGCCAGGCCCGCGATACGGTGAACATGCTGCGTGCGGCCGGCGAAGCCGGTCTCTTCCGCGTCGTCATGATCCATCATCCGCCGATCCGCGGCGCCACCGCCTTCTACAAACGCATGATCGGCATCCGCCGCTTCGCGGCCGTGATTTCGACCGGCGGCGCCGAGCTCGTGCTGCATGGCCACACGCATCTGAATACGCTGCACTGGCTGCGCGGCCAGGTGCAGCCGGTGCCAGTCGTCGGCATAGCATCGGCCTCGCAGGGACCGGGCAGCATTAAGCCGCCGGCGGCCTACAACCTCTTTTCCATCGATGGCTCTCCGGGCGCCTGGGAACTCACCGGCAAGCGCTTCAGCCTGAACCGGACAGGCGATGCGATGATGCCGGAAAGCGTCGATATTTTCGCCCCTTAGCGCTGGCTTCGGACTCTTTTTATGCAGTAGGTGAATCAATCTCGGAAGGCCCTTTGCCACTGTCGCAACATTTGCCACGGACGCGGCCTACCCTCTTGGTATTTTTGCCGGTAAGCGTACAATCCGACCGACTGCATTGCCTCAGAACGGAGCCGCCAATGACTTCCCCCTTCCATCGCCCGTGCAGAACAACACTTGCCGCCGGCTTTGCCTTCGCCATCGCGACGGCCGCTTTCGCCGTCGGCGACAGCAACGACGACACCAATCCGCCGCCGAAGACCCAGACGACCAAAACCTGCACCGGCGGCAAGGTCTGGGACAAGGCCAAGAAGGAATGCGTCACCCCGAAGAAGAACAGCTTCAACGATGACGATCTCTATAAGTTCGCCCGCGAATTCGCCTATGCCGGCCAGTATGAGAATGCCATCGCCGTGCTCAACCTTGCCCGTAGTCAGAACGACCCGCGGATTTTGAACTATCTTGGCTATGCCAACCGCAAGGCCGGCCGCATGGAGCTCGGCATGTCCTATTACCGCAAGGCATTGAAGGCGGATGAGAATTATATTCTCGCCCGCTCCTACATGGGCATGGCGCTGGTGGAACAAGGAGACATCGAAGGGGCGCGCGTCCAGCTCGTCGAAATTCGCGACCGCGGCGGCGAAGACACCTGGGCCTACCGCGCGCTGCTGCAAAGCTTGAACGGTTACAGGACATATTGACGCAAGCTTTGCGGTCTAGATTAGGAAAACCCCTTGGGAAGGGGATAAGGTGACCGAATGCTTGCGAAGTGCAGTGGATTTGCTTCATAAAGCATCTGCATCCCCGGTGCCGACAAAGCCGGTTTCGCGTCCGATGGCGAAGCTTTCGTCCGCGAAGCCATTGTGAATGCTTCTTGGATAGACAATGCGTCAGCCCGCAACGACCATCGACCTCCGGCGTGATCTCGTCGGCCTTCTGCCCCACCTTCGCCGCTTCGCGATCACGCTCGCGGGCGAAGCCGGCGTGGCCGACGAACTTATCCAAGCCGTTTGTCTGCGTGCCATTGCCAAGGGGCACCAGTGGAATGGCGAAGGCCGACTGGAAAGCTGGATATACACGCTTGCCCGTCAGCAGTGGACGGAGGACAGCCGCAAGCGGAAGCCGAAGGCGTCGGCACGCGGCAACGTCACCGACATCCGAGAGGCTGCCCGTGAACGCTCGGCCTCGGTCGATCCCGACGCCATCCATCACATGATCGCCGAAATGCCGGACGGCGTTTCTTCGGTCTTCCTGCTCGTCGATGTCGAAGGACATAGCTATCAGCAGGCGGCCGACATCATGGGAATTTCGACGGCAAGCGTCGTCTCCCAGCTTGCCACCGCAAGGCTGCATTTCGCCGGACTTGCCGGCACCCACCCCATCCACAGGTACTGAATTGCTCGATCTTAGGAAATTGCCGCTCGAAGCCCAGCTCACCGCCCTTCTCGACGGCGAGGTCTCTCCCGAGCAGCGGCACGAACTGGAACAGCGCCTGGCAAGCGACGAGAATGCGCGTCGTCTGCATGAAAAGCTGCGCCATGGCGCCGATTTCGGCCGCCGCCGCCTCGACGATGTCCTGAAGGAGCCGGTGCCGCTCGCCCTCGTCCGCTCGATCAAGAGCACCCAGCCGCCAAAGACGCCGATCGCCCAGCGCGCCATGCGCCCCCAGGTGAAACTGGCCCCGAGCGGCCCGCAGGCGCTGGCAGCCGCTCTTATCCTCTTCGTCGTCGGTTGCGGCATCGGCTACTTTGCCGGCACCACCCCCGATGCCGACGAGATCGCCACCACGACCGCCACGGCGCCTGCCAATACCAACGACTGGCTCGGCGACGTCACCGCCTATCAACGCCTGCTGATCCGCCAGCCCCGTCACCTCGTCGAAGTGCCGGCATCACAGGCCGAAGAAATCTCCAGCTGGCTGACGACCGCCATCGGCGTGCCTTTCCGTGTGCCGGATCTCAGCACCGAATCCTGGACCTTCCAGGGTGCCCGCGTCATTCTCGGCGACAATCGCCCCGTCGGTCAGCTCGTCTATTCCAACAGCGACGGCGACATCATCTCCATCTGCTTCCGCAAGGACGCGCAGCCGCCTGAAACCGACGACTTCAAGGAAACGATCAAGGACGAGATTGGCCTGGTGACCTGGCACAATGCCGGCACCTCCTATGTTCTCGCCGGCCCCTCCGCCGAAGCCACCCTCGGCCAGCTCGCCATGAAGATCGCCACGGCGATCTGATCGGCAGATCGACGATTTGACGCGATAGGGGAAATCGACGTTCAGCGCCAGCGGCCCCCTCGTCCGCCTGCCGGCACCTTCTCCCCACTGGGGAGAAGAGACTCGCGGCGACGGTCTCGGTTTCCCCCTCTCCCCGGCGGGGAGAAGGGGCCGTAGGGCGGATGAGGGGGCCACACGGCACGCCTTTCACTGCTTTCGCTTGCGCTTAGCGAAGGCGGAACGAAGTCAACCTAATCGTCAGGCCGCGTCCTACCAAAACGATCGCGGCCTGAACCTTTCGCAGATCAAGCCTTGCCGGCTTTCACCTCGAGCACCCGGTTGGCCGCCGAGACGATCGCTTCCAGCGATGCCGCGACGATGTTGGTGTTGATGCCGGCGCCGAAGAGTTTGCCGCCGGGATAGGAGGTCTCGACATAGGAGATCGCCGCCGCATTCGAGCCGTGCTGCAGCGAATGCTCGGAATAGTCCTCGACCGACATTTCGATGCCGAGATAATGCGACAGTGCGTTGATGAAGCCGTCGATCGGGCCGTTGCCGCGCCCTTCGATGCGCTTGGTCTCGCCATTATCGGTGATTTCAGCTGCTACGATCCGCTGGCCTTTGCGCTCGGTGTCGGGATAGGTGTGGTGGTCGACGAACTTGAGGCGCGCCTCGGGCTGCGTCACGTAACGCTCGATGAAGCGGTCGTAGATGCGCTTCGAGGGAAGCTCCTTGCCCTCGACGTCGGTGATGCGCTGGATATCTTCACGGAACTCGACCTGCAGGTTGCGCGGCAGGTTGAGCCCGTAATCCTGCTGCAGGATATAGGCGATGCCGCCCTTGCCGGACTGCGAGTTGATGCGGATGATCGCCTCGTAGGAACGGCCGACATCGCGCGGATCAATCGGCAGATACGGCACTTCCCAAACGGGATGGTTGGCGACCTGTGCGGCCTTCATGCCCTTGTTAATCGCATCCTGATGCGAGCCGGAGAAGGCCGTATAGACCAGCTCGCCCACATAGGGGTGACGCTCTGCAATCGCCATCTGGTTCGAATATTCGAACACTTCCTTGATCCGCTCGATATTCGAGCAGTCGATCCCGGGATCGACGCCCTGCGTGAACATGTTGAGCGCCATTGTCACGACATCGACATTGCCGGTGCGCTCGCCATTGCCGAACAGCGTGCCTTCGACGCGGTCGGCGCCTGCCAGCAAGGCCAGCTCGGCGGCGGCGATGCCGGTGCCTCGGTCGTTATGCGGATGCAGCGATACGATCAGGTTCTCGCGTTTGTCGAGATTGCGGCACATCCATTCGATCTGATCGGCATAGACGTTCGGCGTCGCCATCTCGACAGTGGACGGCAGGTTGATGATGAGCTTGTTGTCCGGCGTCGGCTTGACGACCTCGATGACGGCGTTGCAGATCTCCAGCGCCACCTCCAGCTCGGTGCCGGTGAAGCTCTCGGGCGAATATTCGAAACGATAGCCGCCGCCGGCCTTGGCTGCCATGTCGGTGATCATCTTGGCGGCGTCGACGGCAATCTGCTTGATGCCCTGCACATCTTTGGCGAAAACGACGCGGCGCTGCAGCTCGCTGGTCGAGTTATAGAAATGCACGATCGGCCGGTTTGCGCCTTCCAGCGCTTCGAAGGTGCGGGTGATGAGCTCCGGGCGGCACTGTACCAGCACCTGCAACGAGACATCGGCGGGCACGTTACCCTCTTCCACGCACCAGCGGGCGAAATCGAAATCGGTCTGCGAGGCGGAGGGGAAACCGATCTCGATTTCCTTGAAGCCCATCTCGAGCAGCAGATGAAACATCCGGGCCTTGCGGTCGTGGCCCATCGGGTCGACCAGCGCCTGATTGCCGTCGCGCAGGTCGACCGAGCACCAGACAGGCGCCTTGGTGATGGTCTTGGTCGGCCAGGTGCGGTCGGGAATATTCACCTGCGGATAGGGCCGGTACTTCATCGCGGCATCGGGCATGCCCTTCGCGGAGGATCGGCTGTTGGTATTGTCCATTGTCTTGTCTCCTCGTGCCGGCATTTGCCCCGCCTCTTAGCCGATCGCATCGGACTTGGCGATAAACAAATGCGGACCTTCGTCGGTCGTTGGGTCAATTTTGAAAGTGAGTCGCGAGGAGCGATACCGGGCGGGCTTTCGGCCGCCGGGCGCTCCTCAACGGACCCGGCAACCGCGCGTAAGGCCGAGGAGAAGAAGCGAGGTCACGGCGCTCGAGACGTCACGCAGGGCGATGCGGCCGCGTGCAATCGTCTCGGAAATCTTGGCGCCAGAGGTCTTCATGGCCGCGCTTATAACCTTGGGCAGCGAAACTGGCAAGCCCTCGCGGCCCGCCGCCTTCGTTACCCGGACTGAGGCCGGTCTTTCCAAACCCTCACCAGCTGCGACAGCACGAGCATCAGCCCGCCGGCGATCAATCCCCAGAAAGCGCCGGAGATGCCGCCGAAGGAAACGCCGGATGCGGTGACGAGGAAAGTGATCGCCGCCGCCTCGCGCGATTCCTGCGCCTGGAAAGCCGACATCGCCGAGGATGAGAAGGCCCCGACCAGCGCCAGCCCCGCCACCGCCTCGATCAGAACGGGCGGCGCCAAGGCGACAAAGGCCGTCACCGCGCCGGCAAGCAGCCCGAGGATGATATAACCGACGCCGGCGATCAGCGATGCCCAATAGCGCCGCTTCGGATCGGCATGGGCGTCATGCCCGGCGCACATGGCCGCGGTGATCGCCGCCAGGTTGACGGCATGGCCGCCGAAAGGCGCCGACAGCAGCGAAAAGAAGCCGGTTACGGCAAAAAGCGGGCCTGGCTTCGGATCGTAATGATTGACCTTCAGCACCGCGATGCCCGGAATGTTCTGCGAGGCCATGGTGACGATGAAGAGTGGCAGCGCGATCGAGATGAAGGCCGCAAAGCTGAATACCGGCCGGACGATTTCCGCCGTCGGCATCAGCGATCGTTCGAGCGAGGCGAAAGCGCCATCGGGAATATCGATGCCGAAGGCGAGCACCAGCACGAAGGCTGCGAGCGCGGCCGGCACCGCCCAGAGCCGCTTGAAGGCACCGACGACGATCCAGGAAATGACGATCGGCAGACCGAGCAGCGGATTGAAGCCGATCGCCTTCACCGGCGCGAAGCAGAGACCGATCAGCACACCGGCGAGCATCGCATTGGCGAGCGGCGCAGGAATGGCGGCCACCGCCCGGCCGAGCGGTTTGAACAACCCGGCAATGATGATCAGTACGGCGCAGATCAGGAATGCGCCGACCGCTGCATTGAAACCGCCCTCAATCGCTCCGGTGCTTGCCAGCAGCGCCGCCCCCGGCGTCGACCAGGCGATGCTGATCGGCAATCGGGTGACGGCGCTGAGCACGATCGCGCAGACGCCCATGGAGATCGACAACGCCATCAGCCCCGAAGCGGCCTGCGCATCCGTCGCACCCACCGCCTGCAGCCCGTGCAGCACGACGGCGAAGGAGCTGGCGGAGCCGACGAAAGCGGTAAGCAGCCCCATGAACAGGGCCTGGACGGAAAAATCTTTGAGCATGGCGGACTCTGAGCTGCGGGAATGGCGCATGGAGCATGATGGCTGCCGCCTGCGCAAGTCCAGATTGAGGGCTTTCCGTCCAGCTCTGCTGGTCGATGACCTCAAGCCATCTGAAAGCAAGACACCCCTGCCTGCGGTCGGCAGGCAAGGGCGTCTTGAACGCTTCAGTCCAGAAAACTCAGATGTCGGCTTGCGACGTCACGATCCGCGAAACGAGGCCGTAATCCTTCGCCTCTTCGGCAGAGAGCCAGTAGTCGCGATCCGTATCCTTGGCGATCTTGTCGATCGGCTGGCCGGTAGCCTCCGCCATGATCTTGTTCAGACGCTCGTTCATCTTGATGATCTCGCGTGCCTGGATCTCGATGTCGGACGCCATGCCGCGCGTGCCGCCCGACGGCTGGTGCAGCAGGAAGCGCGTATTCGGCAGGCACAGGCGCCGCTCTTTGGGAGCCGCGACGTAAATCAGCGCGCCGGCCGAAGCGACCCAGCCCGTACCGATCATCCAGACCTTCGGCCTGATGAACTTGATCATGTCATGGATGGAATCGCCGGATTCGACGTGACCGCCGGGCGAATTGACATAGATGCGAATGTCTTCGTCGCTGGCCGCGGCAAGCGCGACGAGCTGCGAGCAGACCTTCTGCGCCAGTTCCTGGTTGATCGGTCCATAGATGAAGATCGAACGCGACTTGAAAAGATTCGCCTCCGTTTCCTTGCCGAGCGGCAGTTCCTTCGTCTTGTCGTCCTGTTCTTCGTCGTTCATTCGAACCTCTCGGAGATGAATTCGGGTTCCTCGCACATAGTGCGACTCAATGCCTAAAACAATGCGGGAAAAACACAAGGCACCGAAGCGGTGGAGATATCCTTAAGAAGCCGCGCATCGTTCCGCAAGCCTTACTGAAATGTAACGGTTGGAAGGCTTTGAAAAGCCGGAATCGGTTCCTACCTCACCTCTCACATGGCAACCGCCAAATGAAATCAACAGGAGACCGGACATGTCACCGGAAGAACGCCAATTGCTGACCGCCCTCTTCGACCGCGTGCGCACCGCGCAAGCCCAGCCGCGCGATCGCGAAGCCGAAGCCCTGATCGATCAGGCGACGCGCGAGCAGCCGTCCGCCACTTATTATCTCGCCCAGGCCGTCATCGTGCAGGAAAAAGGGCTGGAAGCGGCCGCCAACCACATCAAGGAACTCGAGGAGCGCGTGCGGCAGTTTGAAGCCGGAGCCAGCGAGCACCACCAGGCAGAACAGGGCGGCGGCTTCCTGAGTTCGATCTTCGGCAACACCCAGACGCAGCAGCCCGCGCCTGTCCCCTCCAACCCCGGCCCCTGGAGCCAACCGTCCCGCGCCTATGACGAGCCGCGCGGCTACGATCGCCAGACGCCGCAGCAGCCCGCCGGGCCCTGGAGCCAGCAGGCCTACGCGCCGTCTGCCGGCGGCAGTTTTCTACGCGGCGCTCTCGGCACGGCAGCCGGCGTTGCCGGCGGCATGCTGCTTGCCAACTCGTTGAGCGGCATCTTCGGCAATCACATGTCTTCGCTCGGTTGGGGCTCGCCCTTCGGCGCCAACCCGTTCGGCAATGCTACCGCACCGACCGAAGAGACCATCATCAACAATTATTATGGCAATGACGACACCCGTCAGGCCGCGGATAATGCCGGCAATGACAATGACGACGATGTGCAACAGGCCGATTACGACGATGCGGACGATTACAGTGATGACTCGTCCGGCGACGTTACGGATGTCTGAGGTTTAACGGGCGGAAATGGGCGGCAGTTGGTTTTACATTGCCGCCCCGTATCCCGGCCCTTCGCTTGGGCTCAGGGCGTTCGTCGCTGCAATCGATTCACTCAAATCGATTGCTCGGGCTACGCCCGAGCGCGCCTCACCCACGGCCACGATAGGTTGCGACGCCCTGCTCCGGCAGCCACACACCTTCCGGCGGCTTGCCCGTCTGCCAGAAGACGTCGATCGGTATGCCGCCACGCGGATACCAGTAAGCGCCGATCCTCAGCCACTTGGGGTCGACCAGTTCGACGATGCGCTTGGCGATGTAGATCGAGCAATCCTCGTGGAAGGCGCCGTGATTGCGGAAGGAAAACAAGAAGAGTTTCAGGGACTTCGATTCCACCAGCCATTCGCCGGGGATGTAGTCGATGACGATATGGGCGAAATCCGGCTGCCCCGTCATCGGGCAGAGGGAGGTGAATTCCGGCGCGGTGAAGCGCACGACATAGTCGGTGCCGGCATGATTGGACGGCACTTTTTCCAGCACCGCCTCCTCCGGCGATTTCGCGGTTTCGGTTTGCTGACCCAGCATCGACAGGCTGGAAACATCGGTATTCGGCATCATGCCTCCTTGACGACTTTGACGCGGATGCCATGGGCCTTTTCGCCCTCCGGCTCCACATGAATGGCTATTTTGGCGCCCTCATGCACCGCTCTGATGGCATCCTCAAGGCGGTCGCATATATCATGCGCCTGCCGCACGGACATAGTGCCAGGCACCACCATGTGAAAATCGATGAAAGTGACGGCGCCTGCCCGCCTCGTCTTCAGGTCATGCACGCCGATCGAACCCGCCGCATGGGTGGCGATCGCCTGCTTGATCGCTTCTTCTTCCTGCGGCTCGACCGCCTGGTCCATCAGACCGCCGATCGATTGCGAGATCACCCTCCAGCCTTGATAGAGAATGTTGATGGCAACGAGAATCGCAAGAACCGGGTCGAAGATCGCATTACCCGTCGCCAGGGCCAGCAGCAGGCCGACGAGCACGCCGACGGATGTCACCACATCCGACATGATATGCTGTCCATCCGCCGCCAGCGCCGCCGAGCGATGTTTGCGTCCGGTCCGGATCAACAGGCTCGCCCAGACCGCATTGATGACGCCAGCCGCCAGATTGATCGCAAGGCCGAGCATCGGTGCATCGAGCATGCGCGGCGCAGCGAGATAGCCGACCGCCTCGTTGACGATCAGCAGCGCGGCAACGACGATCAGCACGCCCTCGGTGACCGCGGAGAGATATTCCGCCTTATGATGGCCGAAGGGATGGTCTTGATCGGCCGGCTTCTGCGCATAACGGATCACGAAGAAAGCGACGAAGGCGGCAACAACGTTGACCGTGGATTCGAGCCCATCCGACAGCAGCGCCACCGATCCGGTCACCCACCAAGCCACCATCTTCAGCCCCATGACGCCGAGCGACAGCGGAATCCCCCACATCGCCAGCTTCCGAACCGTCAGATCGCCGTTGTCGTTCATATCGTCCTCCTGCGGTTGCGAATGAATTGCAGGATCCAAGCCATTGAAATGCAAAACCGCCCACGCGAATGTCGCGCAGGCGGCCCAGTTGAGGGTGATATGGGCGATGATCGAGGATTTGTCAAAGAGAATGACGCGTCCTTCACAGCTGTGGCCGCGTGCCGATGTGAAAGCAGTGCAGGCACACGATACGCGATCTTCTACATCGCCGAGAGAGCGGGATCGGACTGGAGAGATTGCGGCCACCGCAGAAGAGCGGCCTGGCCTGCCGACGTCAGGGCGTAGACGCCTTTTTCCTGGCGCTGGAACCATCCATAGACATTGTCGCGCAGGATCGGACCGGCCTTTGGCGTAAGCGCCTTCATATCCCGCGGGCGCACAATTCCCCGATCGAGCGCGGCCGCGCAGAGCAGCGCCTGCTGGCGATAGGCCGTCATGATCGGCGCCCGCGAGCCGCCGCCAACGGCAGGATCGCCGCGACGGCGCTGATGCTCTTTGACGAGGCGCGAACGCCGCTTGGGATTGGTGCGCGGCATCGGCGAGATGGAACTGACGATGACGCTGACCTCGCCGCCATCCGAGACGCCGAGCATGCCAATGCCGAGCCGCCTGCAAAGGTCGCGGTAGCGCTTGTCCGTCTCTCGCCCACGCCCCTTGGCCGAAACCCGCGCCGCGATCCAGACCTCATCACTCATCGCCGCGCGATCGACCGCCTGGAGAAGAAGTTCGAGGTTGAAGGTGAGCTTCAGTTCGCAGACGACCACGACCGGCGGCTCGCCATAGCTCAAGCCAACGAGATCGCATCCGCCGACCTCGCCCTTGACGGCGTAACCCGCCGCCTCCAGGAAGGCTTTGACCGGCAGGTAGAGCGACGTCTCCATGGGAAAATCGCGCTCAGGCGGCGTTGAGATCGGCAATCTCACCATACCGCGCGAGCAGTCGCGGCGAGCTCATGTCGCCGGTCTCCTCATCGACGATGACGGCATAGGCCGCGACCCCGACGAAACGCTCGGCCATCGCCGAGGCGATCTTTTCCGCACTGACGGCGTTCGACGCCTGCCGCATTTCGCCTGGCACGAGATTGCCGCGGTTCTTGCGGTAGGGAAGGACGATGAATTTCTCGGCACTGGCCACGGCGATAATTCCCGGTTGATCGTTCCGGAAATGTTCTGATTTTCCTGGCAGAGTCAACCCTCGCCCCGTCCGCGTACGGAAGGGGCGAAATGATACTTGGTTTAAGCCGCCTTCGTCTTCACCTTGCGCGCCAGGTGCGCCACGACATTCTCGATCATCCGCATGCCGGCATCGCCGCCGAGCGTCATGATCGATTCGGGGTGGAACTGCACCGCGGCAATCGGCTCCTTGGCATGTTCAATACCCATGATCGTGCCATCGTCGCTTTCCGCCGTGATGATGAACTCACGCGGCAGGGTCGAGGGATCGGCGAAAATCGAGTGGTAGCGGCCGACCGTCACTTCCTTCGAAAGGCCGGAGAAGACGATGCCCGGTTCCAGCACGCGGATGCGCGACGGCTTGCCGTGCATCGGCAGCGCCAGATGGCGCAATTCCCCACCATAGGCTTCGGCGAGCGCCTGCAGGCCGAGGCAGACGCCGAAGATCGGCAGGTTGCGGGCCCGCGCCTTCTTGATCGTCGCCTTGCAATCGAAATCCTTCGGCGTTCCGGGCCCGGGCGACAACACGACCAGATCCGGGCTCAGCCGGTCGAAGATCTCTTCCGGCACCGGCGTCCGCACGGTCGAAACCGTTGCCCCCGTCTGGCGGAAATAATTGGCGAGCGTATGGACGAAACTGTCCTCATGGTCGACCAGCAGGATGCTGACGCCCTTGCCGACGCTGGCGACGTCGCGCTGAATCTTGCCGGAATTGCCGGTCTTGGCGTCTCGGATGGCGGAAAGCATGGCGGAGGCCTTCAATTCGGTTTCGGCTTCTTCTTCCTCTGGAATGGAATCGTTGAGCAATGTCGCACCGGCACGCACCTCGGCGATGCCGTCCTTGATGCGCACGGTGCGCAGCGTCAGGCCGGTGTTCATATCTCCATTGAAACCGACCATGCCGATCGCCCCCCCATACCATGCGCGTGGGCTTTTTTCATGGCTCTCGATAAAGCGCATCGCCCAGAGCTTCGGGGCGCCGGTGACGGTCACCGCCCAGGCGTGACTGAGAAAACCGTCGAAGGCATCCATGTCGTCGCGCAGCCGGCCTTCTATATGATCGACCGTGTGGATGAGGCGCGAATACATCTCGATCTGCCGGCGGCCGATCACCTTGACGGAACCGGGCTCGCAGACGCGGCTCTTGTCGTTGCGGTCGACGTCCGAGCACATGGTCAGCTCGGACTCGTCCTTCTTCGAATTCAAGAGCTTCAGGATCTGTTCGCTATCGGCGATCGGGTCGTCGCCGCGCTTGATCGTGCCCGAGATCGGGCAGGTCTCGATGCGCCGTCCGGAGACCCGCACGAACATTTCGGGCGAGGCGCCGACCAGATATTCCTGATTGCCGAGATTGATGAAGAAGGAATAGGGCGACGGATTGATCGCCTTCAGCCGCTTGGAAATGTCGGAAGGCTTGCTTTCGCAGCGCTCCATGAACTTCTGCCCAGGCACGACCTCGAAGAGATCACCCTTGCGGAAGCTTTCCTTCGCCTTGACGACGAGCTCGGCATATTCGCCCGGCCGGTGGTCGCTCTTCGGCGGAATGGCATCCGTCTGCTTGAAGGGCTCGGGCGCGATATCTTCCGCCTTGCCTTCGGTCGTCACGCCGTCCTTCGCGAAATCATACCGGTCGATCCAGGCCTTGGCGGCATAGTTGTCGACGACGAGAATTTCATCCGGCAGGTAGAGCACCATGTCGCGCTGGTCGGAAGGGCGCGTCAGTTTCAGATCGATCGCGTCGAACTGGAAGGCGATGTCATAGCCGAAGGCGCCGTAGAGCCCGAGGCTCGCATCCGCCTGCGAGTAGAAAAGATCGCTCACGGCCCGCAGCACTGTGAACACCGTCGGAATCTTCGAGCGCTCTTCCTCGGTGAACACCCGGTCCGGCGTCTTGACGGAGAGGTCGAGCCGCCGGGCTGAGGAAGCGCCGAGCACGAGGTCAGGGACGGTCTGCAGCCGTTCGGTCACGAAACCGAGGAGCACCTCGCCGCGTTCATTATAGGCTTCGATCCAGACGTTGCGCCCGAAGGAAGAGATGCCGAGCGGCGGATCGACGACGGCGGTGTCCCAACGGGTATAACGGCCCGGATATTCGTAGTTCGACGAAAACACCGCGCCGCGGCGCTCGTCGAGCTTGTCGATATAGGAAGAGACCGCATCGGCATAGGGGATTGCCCGCCGCTGCCGGGTGACTGATATGCCGCCCTTGGTCTCGTAGAGTTCCGCACCATCATCCCGCAGGATCGTTACCATTGTTCCACTCCGTTATCGGGGCCCGGACGACAGGCGGCGATAAAACAAAAAAGCCGCCTCGAAGTTTCGGGCGGCTCACTCGTCGTCTTTGGACACGATTGGTCGAGGCCGCCTCAGCGAGCCCACCACCAAACAGCAATGTTCAAGGACGTAATCATGGAAAATTGTTAGCCTGAGATCAGCCGCCGCGCAAGAGGCGATTGCGCAATGAAAAAGGGCGGCCCGAAAGCCGCCCCTCCCCAGCCGTGAAAGTGTGTCGCCGGCAATCAGAATGTCTTCGTGAGCGACACCTTGAAGGTACGGCCCGGCTCGGAATACCAATCGCGAGGCTGCGATGCGGTCGAGAGACCAGGTTGACGTCACGTACAGCCAGCGCATTGAAATATTTCTGGTCGAAAATATTGTAGACACCAGCTTGAACGAGCAGGCCGGGCAACTGTTCCGGCGTCCACCAGCCGTTCAGGTCGATGATTGCGTAACCGTGCGCATCGAAGGTTGTGTCGTTGGTGTTGGTGACGGGTGTATTGAGATGGTCTGTGAGCATGCCGGCAGATAGCTTCGAGGACAGATCGAAGCCGAAGGTGTCATTGCTCCAGCCGCCGCCCACAATCGCCTTGAACGGCGCCACCGAGCGCAGGCGCTGGGTGGTTTCTTCATTCCTGCCGTAGGCATAGGCAAGCGAGCATGCAGATTGATGCCGTTATTGAACGTCTTGACGGCACTTGCTTCAACACCCGAGATCGTCGCCGCAGCCACGTTGGTGTAATTGAAGCTCTGAAGCCGGTCGCGTCAACGCTCGTCACCGTCTCGATGAAATTCTGATAAC
The DNA here is from genome assembly GCF_019685295.1 of Rhizobium sp. NLR22b. Lineage (NCBI taxonomy): Bacteria > Pseudomonadati > Pseudomonadota > Alphaproteobacteria > Hyphomicrobiales > Rhizobiaceae > Rhizobium > Rhizobium sp. NLR22b. Next base: position 123,505 of record NZ_JABDWM010000010.1, on the reverse strand, counting down.
GAGTGTGGAAAGTGGCGATCCGCCCGGTGAAAACATGACGATAACAGTCAACACAAATCGCCCCGCCTTATGTTGGATATTATTGTCAGGTTTTTGCGATCGTCAAAAATGTTGCACAATTGCAACGAAAAACGCTCTCATGCGTTGCCTCTAGCCACCAATATTAGGAATCGCATGGATTGAGAAAATTTTCGACTTTGGCGATCCTCCTCGCCGCTACCGCCTTTCTGGCTGGTGCCCGCCTGCCCCCGCACGGCCCATTGCCAGAGCCTCGGCCCGATGCCGGGCAGACGGCCGCCCCCACCCGCCCGTCCTCAGAAAAAGCGGAACCCTCCGCGCCTGAACAGGTGCCGGCCCCTCAGCCGAAACCTGACGTAAAGGAGCCGGAGACATCCGCACCGGACCAGCCGCCTGCCTCGCCAGCCGAACCGGCAAAGCCTGAGCATTCAGAACCGATGCAGGGCCCGCCGCTTCCGCCGGGCCAGCTAGAGAGCCCGCAGACTCCACCGGAAGAAAAGCCGCCCGGCGAGCAGACGCTTGAAGAGCAGCATCTGACGATCGAATCCGAGAGTGACGCCGAGCATGCCGAATGCACGTCTGCACTCAAGGCTCTGGGTGCCGTCTTCAAGGAAACGCCGCGCATCGATGACGGCAACGGCTGCGGCATCGACAAACCGATCATCGTCTCGGAGGCTCTGCCCGGTATCGCCGTCAAACCGGAGGCAACGATCCGCTGCCCGGCGGCACTCGCACTTGCCCGCTGGATGAAGGAGAGCGTCGTCCCTGCCGCTTCCGCCGCCCTGCCGGAGCAGGGTCGCATCACTGTCGTCAACCAGGCTACCGCCTATATGTGCCGCCTGCGCAATGGCGCCGAGACAGGCAAGATCTCCGAGCATGCCCGCGGCAACGCCATCGATATTGCCAGCTTCCATTTCGAAAAGGGCGAGGATGTCGCCGTCCGCTCCCGTCGCGAGGACCCAACGCTGACCGGTGCCTTCCAACGCGCCGTCAGCGCCGCCGGCTGCCTCTATTTCACGACCGTACTCGACCCCGAAAGCGACGCGGCCCACGAAACCCATTTCCATCTCGACATCATCGAAAGGAAGGGCGGCTATCGTTATTGTCATTAACGTCGAAGGTCAGGACCCCATCATCAAACAAGAACTGGCGGGGAACGTAGACGGTGCGGCATATTCCCGTCTCCCCTCGGGGAGAAGAGAGGATTGAGAGGCCGCATCCCGTCCCTTCACCACGCCTGATCAGAACAACCCCTCGATATAACCCTGCTCATTCAAAAAAATCCGTTCCGCTGAGGGCGATTTCGGCAGGCCGGGCATCGTCATGATTTCGCCGGTGATGGCGACGACGAAGCCGGCGCCGGCTGAAAGCCGTACCTCCCGCACGGAGACTATATGGCCTTCTGGCGCGCCGCGCAGGTTCGGATCGGTGGAGAAGGAATATTGCGTCTTCGCCATGCAGACCGGCAGCTTGCCGTAGCCCTGCTCCTCCCATGTCTGCAGCTGATCGCGCACCGCCTTGTCGGCGGTCACCTCGCCGGCATGGTAGATCTTCGAGGCGACGATCTCGATCTTTTCGAACAGCGAAATGTCGTCGCCGTAGAGCGGCTGAAATTTCGCTTGGCCGGATTCGGCCAGTTCCACCACCTTATGCGCCAGCTCCTCGATACCGGCCGAACCCTTCGCCCAGTGCTGGCAGAGGATCGCTTCAGCGCCGAGCCGCGACACGAATTCCTTCACCGCCGCGATCTCGGCATCGGTATCCGAAACGAAATGATTGATCGCGACGACCACGGGCACGCCGAAGCGGCGCACATTGGCAACGTGGCGGCCAAGATTGGCGCAGCCCTTTTTCAACGCCACGACATCCTCAGTGCCGAGATCCTCCTTCTTGACGCCACCATTCATCTTCAGCGCCCTGACGGTCGCGACGATGACGGCCGCGTCCGGCCTCAGCCCGGCCTTGCGGCATTTGATATTGAAGAATTTCTCAGCCCCGAGATCCGCTCCGAATCCCGCTTCCGTCACCACGTAATCTGCGAGCTTCAGCGCCGTCTTCGTCGCCGTCACCGAATTGCAGCCATGGGCTATATTTGCGAAGGGACCGCCATGTACGAAGGCCGGATTGTTCTCCAGCGTCTGCACGAGGTTCGGCTGCATCGCATCCTTGAGCAGCACGGCCATGGCGCCGTCGGCTTTCAGATCGCGCGCATGCACCGGCGTCTTGTCGAAGCGGTAGCCGATGATGATGTCGCCGAGCCGCCGCTCCAGATCCTTCAGATCGGTGGCCAGGCAGAGGATCGCCATCACCTCGGAAGCGACGGTGATGTCGAAGCCGCCCTGGCGTGGAAAACCGTTGGCGACGCCGCCGAGCGAGGAGACCATGCTCCTTAGCGCCCGGTCGTTCATGTCCATGACCCGCCGCCAGGCGATGCGGCGAATGTCGATATTCTCTCCATTGCCCCAGTAGATGTGGTTGTCGATCATCGCCGCCAGCAGATTGTGCGCCGAGGTGATCGCGTGGAAATCGCCGGTGAAATGCAGGTTGATATCTTCCATCGGCACGACCTGCGCATAGCCGCCGCCGGCCGCCCCGCCCTTGACGCCGAAGCAGGGACCGAGCGACGCCTCGCGTATGCAGACGATCGCCCTTTTACCGATCCGGTTCAGCCCGTCGCCGAGGCCGACTGTTGTCGTCGTCTTGCCCTCGCCGGCCGGCGTCGGATTGATCGCTGTGACGAGGATCAGCTTGCCGTCCTTCTTGCCCGCCTGCGCCGCGATGAACTCGGCGCTGACCTTTGCCTTGTCGTGACCATAGGGGACGAGCTGCTCGGCCGCCATGCCGAGCTTTGCCCCAATATCGAAGATCGGCCTCTTGGCCGCGGCGCGCGCGATTTCGATATCGGATTTGATTGATGGCATGGATGCTCCTCCGTCCCGGCCTTTCGCGGGCGCGAAAGCGCTTGTCCTCGCCACTGGGATATCGAAATATCGGCATGCTGTGAATAGCGCTCGCCTTGCGACCGCCCTGCTGGATCATTATGTGGCGCTCAACGATCGCGGCTTCTTAAGGTAAAGACATGAAAGCACTGGAACTCATCATCGAGCGCATCATCCTGTCGAGCCGCTGGATCCTGGTCGCCTTCTATATCGGCCTGGTGGCGGCGCTCGCCGTCTATGCCGTTTCCTTCGGCTACAAGTTCCTGAAAATCGCCGCCGATGTTTTCGTGCTCGACGAGGCGGAAATGATCCTTGCCATGCTCGGCCTAATCGATGCCGCCCTCGTCGCCAGTCTGATCGTCATGGTGATGATTTCAGGCTACGAGAATTTCGTCAGCCGTTTCGACGAGGCCAGCGATGCGGACAACGAGGTTTCCTTCCTTGGCAAGCTCGATTCAGGTAGCCTCAAGATCAAGGTCGCCTCCTCGATCGTCGCCATCTCCTCCATCCACTTGCTGCAGGTCTTTCTCAATGCCGACAAATACGACGACGGCAAGATCATGTGGCTGACTCTGATGCACCTCGCCTTCGTCGCCTCGGCCGTCATGCTCGGCTTCCTCGAGAAGCTCATGAGCGTGACATCGAAGAACGATTTGAAGGACAAGGGATAGAGGGACGACGAACTGGTTGTCACGTCAGTGCGTGGGCAAACCGGCTGTCATGGCGTTCCCTTCCGCGTCAATTCGAGGCCCCAGCAACAGGAACGATCTCTGCCTCAGCTTTTCTGGGGCATCGAAGACTTTCCTTGGCATCGGGTCCACACAGGCGATCGCCGGGCTCATCACCATAAGGGATGATGCCATTGACGATGCCAAGCTCGAGCGCCTGCGCACGAGGGATTTCTTTTCGCTCAATCGAGGTCGCGATCATCATCGCCTCGAAAGACTCGGCATTGACACCCATTTCTTCGAAATAGGCGAAGAATTTCGTAGATTCAGCCGTCGTGGGTCTCACAAGGCCGATATCGGAATATCCGACAATCCGCGGCGTTCCGCTCATCAAGACGAGAGCACAGGTCGAAAGGCAGTATGCACCGCCGGCAGAGACCTCCCCCCCGGTCGACCCGCTTTTGGCCATGCTCGCCTTGCAACGCGGATTTAGGGTCGGGCAGTTCGGCAACCGTGTTCTGCCAACCGAGGTCTCCAGACCTGCAGCACGGATGATGCGTCCCATTGCGAAAGCCGCATCCATGTCCCCGCCATTGGACTGAAGCACGACCGGCAACTTTCTTTCGCCGAGCGTCTTCAAGATCGCCTTTAGCCGAACCGGGGTATCCCGCGTTATGTCTCCTTCCGCAGAAATCCACTGCGTGCACTCCTCCTGACAATTGCCATGATGCATCAGGAGAAAATCCATCGGCTGGGTTGTTGGCAGTTTCTCGCTTGTGTCTGCGACTGCAGACTGCCCGGGCGCCCCAGCTGCTTCGACCGCCGAATGGCCGTGGCAGGCGGCATCAGTGGCTGCACCCGGCCCGCAGAGCGGCATTCCCGGCCACTCATTGTAAGCCAGCATGTCGGTGTTCAGACCCATGCGAAGTGCATCTGCGGGCAGTACGATCGTGATGCGATCAGGAGCCGTACTCATCATCAAAGCGATCAGATCACCGCTGACGCCCATCTCCTTCAAATAGATCTTCAGGGCAGCAGTGGCCTTCTTGCCGAGCTTGGTGGAGCTGCTCTGTCCCGCCGCCTTGCGTCCAACCTCCTTGCGCGAAATTTCCGTCTTCTTGCCGTTCACGATCTTATATTCGATGCGATAGGAGATACGCACCCTGTTGTAGACGGTCGTGATCTGGTGGACGCCGATGAAGGCCCATTGCGACGAGACGCGCGAGATGCCGCCGGCGAAGGCCAGGGGACATGCAGAAAAGCAGTATGCACCATCCGAATAGGTGACGCCGACCGAGCTGCCATCCTTGGCGATAGCCGCAGCGCAGCGCGCATCATCCTCCGGGCAATCCTTCAGTCGCGTCCCCCCGATAGCTGTTTCCAGGCCTGCCTTGCGGATCATCCGGCCCATCGCATAGGCAGCATCCACCTCACCGCCTTCCGACTGGAAGACGACAGGCAGTTTCCTGTCCCCGATTTTCTTCAGAACTTTCCTAAGCTGGGTGGGAGTATCGGAGGTTATGCGGCCCTCCGCCGATATCCATTCAGGACAGTCTTCCATGCAGAGGAGGCTGCGCACGATGATGAAACGCATCGGGGGTTGCCCTGCCTGCTTCTTCTGCCCAGCCGCCTGCGAAGGCGCGGCACCGAGCGACAAGTTCAACAAAAGAACAACAAGTACTGCCAGAGAAAACAGATGCTTAAAATGCCAACCAGGTGCAAAGCGCACGATTAAATCGCCTCAGTTATACATGATGATACGCTTATCAATTGCATCGTGCCGCAGCAAGCCGGATTTCGACGCCTCCCGCCGCCCAGGCTCTTCCGGCGCGATTCTCTTCCTGCGTGGAGCAGGAAGAATCCCCAGCTATCCCGCCGCAGCAGAAGTCAAAGATACCACAACGCTACTTGCGCAAGCCGCAACTCAACCGATGCGCGCGCAGTTGTGACTATTTCTGTGCGTTTCGGGCTGATCGGCTTGACAAAAGGCAATTGGGACTAGCTTCCGGCGGTGTTTGTGTATTTGATAGCGTTAACATTGAGGCTGCCGGAGGCGTACAAATGTCTTACATGACCACCTCTGAAAGACAGTCGTTGCTTTCGGCGGAACTTGCTGTTGCAGGAACACGCAGCCTGTTTGCGCAAGGGCTCGGCAGAGTCTCCGCGGCCTTCGGACTGTCCTATGCGACGCTGATGCACGCTCCCTCACCGGAAGACCTTCTCCTAAAGCCGCTGCTGATCGAAAGCTCGCTTCCCGCGGCCTATATCAGAGATTTCGATCGCGCCAACATGATGCGTGGTTGCCCTTTCGGCGTACGGTTGAGGGAGTCGGCCGTGCCGCAGGCCTGGCACCTCAGCGATGCCGTCAATGGACAGGCCTTTCCGGCCGAACTGCGCGCCTTGATGCTGCGCCATGCGATACCTGCGGGCGTTGCCATGCCGACCATTGCAGTCGATGGCCGGCGCCTGGTCTTCTGGTTCTGCGGCGAGCGTGCGGCGCTCAGCCAGAGCGAGGTCAACGAGCTGGCGATCATCACTCTGCATGCCCTTGACGCGTTCAATGCGGTCAGACGCAACGAGGAAAGCGCGCACAATGCGCTGTCGGCGCGTGAACTTGAAGTGGTGCGCTGGACGGCACAGGGCAAGACCTCGATCGAAATAGGCCAGATCCTGACGCTCTCGGACCATACCGTGAACGCCTATATGACCAATGCGATCAAAAAACTCGATTGCGTCAACCGGACCCAGTTGGTAGCCAAAGCAATTCGATTAAAGCTGATCAGCTGAAAAATCAGAAGAGGATCGGCACGTCATCCTGTGAATAGGGGGAATCGTGTCTCTTCGCTTCGAGCAGCCTAGCTGCGCGTCGTTGGCTTTGAAGATCATACCGCATGCCGCTGACGACCGACGCCCTAACGATCGAGCACCGACCGGATCTCGACGAGGTTCGAGCGCACCCTCAGGATATAGAAGCCCATGGTGGCGAGGTGGCTCGGCATGATCCAGCCGTCTTCGCGACCATTCGAGATGATCGCGGGCTGGATGCGCAGTGCCGCCTGGAACTGCCGCGTGGTGCCGCCCCAGATCGCGCCCAGATTGCGCTCCCGCACGACCTGCGAGAAATCCGCCTGCGCGGCGGTCAGGATGGCGTAATAGGCATAGAGTTGGCCGTAGGCGAACCAGAATCGATCGTCGGCGCGCGTGTCGAACCAGCCGCGATTGTGGTGTTCCGAGCGCTCGGCAAGCATGTCGGAGGTGCTACCAAGATCGTTGGCGATGCGGTCGATGAACTGCATGAGGTTGTCGGCGCGGCCGTCGAAAACAGCGTTGCAGGCGGCGAGATCTGTGTTGAACTTGCGCAGGTCTCTTATCGCCGTACGGTAGAAGGAAGGCGTCGGCGTCTTCGGGCCGAAGGGATTGAGCCCGAAATACCAGCTGTATTCGTCGAACTGCAGATTGCCGCGTGCGCTCTGCAGGTCATTGTTGATGCCAGACGTGCCACGCACGCGCCCGAGCGTGTCGACAAGCTCCGCCGAAGTCCGACGAACGGCTTGGTTGATACCGCGCTGGAACGAGGCCTTGTTGTCGAGGAAGGGCGTGTGGTCCCAGTCGATGCCGAAGAAGCCCATCTTGTAGAGCAGCATGGAGGAAATCCATGCATTCTGGTCGACGTTAAAATCGGTCAGGTCAGCGGCGACATCGACGATAGCCGAGCGCTGGCAGGTCTTGGCGGTCCCAGCACCCGCCCCTTCGGCGACCGGCAGTTCCTGCCCGGCGGGTACCTTGCGTTCGGAAAGCCGATATTGATCGACGAAAGCGGTGTTGAAATTCGTCCACACCTGCGTCTGCCAGAAGAAATAGCCGTAGAGCATGACGAAGAGGGCGACGAACGCGACGATCGGCAACTGGATCATCCAGCTCCGGCGCTGATACCAGCCATGCGCGGCGAGGAAGGGCCAGAAGGCCCAGGCGGAAAACAGGCGGGCCCAGCGGCCGATCGTCTGGCCGATCAGCCTGAAAAAACCGGCAATCCGGTCAAGCATCGTCGTCTCCTGTCAGGCGAGGCGAACACTACAGCGCCGCGCGCTTTTACACGCGCTAAGGACGCTGTAGCACTTTGAGTTGCTGCATAATTCCTTAAATCGGTTCCGAGTTAAGGAATTAAGCAGGAGGACATCGCCGCCCCGCTGCATCCACATATGCGCTCGCCCGCCCGAGCACAACACGAGCCGCCCGATTTTTACGAATGAAAGCAGCGCGAACAGCGCGGCGTCACGGATCAGGAGCGCAGAAATGGCAACCTGAAGCGGAAGGACCTGCGGGCGGCATCGATGAGCGGCGCTCCCGACACTGCCTGCGACGGCTCGGCCCAAGCAGGAAACTTTCCTGCGGCTTCCAGGTCGACGCGGCTCTTGCGCCGCTCCAGATCCTGGGCGACCAGCATCCCCTTCTCGAACAGCCTGATCGGCGCTGCAATATCGGGGAAAAGCTCCGGCTTGATCCTGGCCTTCATGCCCGGCCGGTCGGTATCGACCTGCGCCTGATAGATGATCAGCCGCTCCTCGACATCGATCATCAGCTTGCGCAGCAAGACGTTGCAGGTACCGATCCGGCCATTCAGCGAATCCACCAAAGCCTGGAACAGGCCGATGAAGCGCTCGCGCCGCTGGCTGTCCTCCCGCATCTCGTGCTCCTCCGCGGAAATTCGTTCGGCCTCCGCCTTCAACGCCCGCCGCTCTGCCTCCATCTGTTCCCAGTGCGCCCTGTTGCCATAGACGCCGATACGGCCCTGCGTCGTCAGTGCTTTGGCGTTGAGCTCCTTCATCTTCAGTCGGGCGATGTCGATCGAATCGACCAGCCGGCGCCGTTGCTCGACAATGCCTACGAGACCGTGTTCGGCTATCTTGTGGCGTTCGATGATCGAGGTGCGCTGGCTTACAATCAGCCTGGCGAGCGCGTCGGATTTCGCGAGGAGATCGAGCAGCCGCTCGATGGCAGGCGCCTCGCGCACGCGTTCGGTATACATGCGCCACATCCGCTGGCGCGATGTCCAGCCGGCCATTTTCTCGCGCAGCGTCAATCCGCGGGAACTGTCGAGATCGGCCGAAACCTCCCCCGTCATCCGGTCCAATGTAAAGACCAGCTCGGCAAGCAACGCATCGAGCGCCGCGCCATCGGCGATATGGGCCTGGAAGCGCGCATTCTGTTCGAGAAAAACCTCGTCGGCCGATCGTGTTTCGTCGCTGTCAAAGCCGCGGATGCAGGCTTCGCAACAGGCTCCCTCGGCCGCAATCTTTTCGGCAAGGCCGCCTGCGGCTTCGTACTGACTGTCGAATGGCGGAGCTTTGCGCACCTCATCCCTCCGGAGAATCGTCCGCCCAAGCTAGCCGCTCCAAACGCCGAAGAAAACCGGCTCTGTCACCGCCTCACACCGGCTCGGCGATCCAGACCCCATTCATTTCGTCGTCCCAGTGCCTGCGGCAGAGCGAGACATATTTCTCATTGCCGCCGACATCGATCTGCGCGCCTTCGTGCAACACCTTCCCCTGCGCGTCCAGCCGCACCACCATCGTCGCCTTACGCCCGCAGTGGCAGATCGTGCGCACCTCGCGCATTTCGTCGGCGATCGCCAAAAGCTCCTGGGAGGCCGGAAACAGCTTGCCCTGAAAATCCGTCCTCAGCCCGTAGACCATGACGGGGATGCCGAGTCGGTCGACGATGCGGGCAAGCTGCCAGACATGGAGAGGCGTCATGAAATGCGCCTCGTCGACGAAGACGCAGGAGATCGGCGCCCCTTCACTCTGCGTCATGACCAGCCGGAACAGATCCTCGTCCGGCTCGAAGGGTATGGCGCTCGCCTCCAGCCCGATCCGCGAACCGATGACGCCGCGGCCGGCGCGCTCGTCGAAGGCGGCGATCAGCTGCAACGTGCGCATGCCGCGCTCCTGATAATTATAGGAGGCTTGCAGCAGCATCGTCGACTTGCCGGCGTTCATCGTCGAGTAGTTGAAATAGAGCTTTGCCATCGGATTTCTCCCTGATCGGTTTATTGAAAGCTCGGATCGGCAAAGAAAAGCCCCGCAACGGCAATAATCACAGGAATTGACGCCCGAAACCCGCCGAAAGGCGCAAAAAACCCGCGACTGCGAAAAATCTGCGAACGTCGCAATCGCACCCGTCGATACGACGCAAACACACTGAGGTCGCTTGTCAAACTGGGCTATTGGTGATTGGCTTGGGGACCTAAAGACTGGGAGTCTAAAATGAAAACAACAAGCGCATTCAAACTCGTCACTGCAACTGCCGTCGCCGCCCTCTCCGTTGCGACCGCCGCTTTCGCCGCCGATCCCGACAGCTGCTCCACCGTCCACTTCTCCGATGTCGGCTGGACTGACATTACCGCCACGACGGCGACCGCCTCCGTCGTCCTGAAGAGCATCGGCTACCAGACCGACGTCAAGGTACTCTCGGTGCCGGTCACCTATACCTCGCTGAAGAACAAGGACATCGACATCTTCCTCGGCAACTGGATGCCGACGCAGGAAAAGGACGTCCGGCCCTATATCGATGACAAGTCGGTTGAATCCTTTGGCCCCAACCTCGTTGGCGCCAAGTACACGCTCGCCACCAACGCCAAGGGTGCTGAGCTCGGTATTAAGGACTTCAAGGATATCGCCGCCCACAAGGACGATCTCGACGGCAAGATCTACGGCATCGAACCCGGCAATGACGGCAACCGCCTCGTCATGGATCTGATCGAAAAGAACACGTTCGGCATGAAGGATATGGAAGTCGTCGAATCCTCCGAACAGGGAATGCTCGCCCAGGTCGCTCGCGCCGAGAAGGCAGGCAAGCCCGTCGTCTTCCTCGGTTGGGAACCCCATCCGATGAACACCAACTTCAAGCTGACCTATCTCACGGGCGGCGACGACGTCTTCGGTCCCGACTTCGGCGGCGCCAAGGTCTACACGAATGTCCGCGCCGGCTACCTCGGCGAATGCCCAAATGTCGGCGCGATGCTGAAGAACCTGACGTTCTCCCTCGACATGGAGAACCAGATCATGGGTAAGATCCTGGACGACGGCAAGGAGCCGGAAGCCGCAGCTACCGAATGGCTGAAGGCCAACCCGTCGGCGCTCGAGCCCTGGCTCGCCGGCGTCAAGACCCGCGACGGCAAGGGCGACGCTCTGGCGGCCGCCAAGACCAGCCTCGGCCTTTGATCACATGAACGGGGTGGTTCGCCGCCCCGCTTCATTTTTGTCCGATTGTTATTTTTCTGGATAGGCGCGCTCTTGAATTGGATCACCGACTCTAAGATTCCCATCGGCCCATTGGCCAAATCCTTCGTGGACTGGCTGACCTCGAATGGCGAATGGTTCTTCAACCAGCTTGCCTTTCTGCTGTCGCACGTCATCGACGGCCTGCTCTTCGTGCTGCAAAAGCCGCATCCGCTGATCGTCATCGCGATTATTTCCGCCCTCGCCTTCTGGCTGCGGCGGTCGATCGCGATCACGCTCTTCACCTGTCTTGGGCTGCTGCTCATCATGAACCAAGGATACTGGAAGGAGACGACGGAGACGCTCGCCCTCGTGCTCGCCTCCACCTTCGTCAGCATGGTGATTGGCATTCCACTCGGTATCGCGGCCGCCCGCCGCGCCTGGGTCTATGCCGCCATGCGCCCGGTACTTGATCTGATGCAGACCATTCCGACATTCGTCTACCTGATCCCGGCACTGATCCTGTTCGGCCTTGGAATGGTTCCGGGCCTGATCGCGACCGTCATCTTCGCGATCCCCGCTCCCATTCGATTGACACGTCTCGGCATTATCTCGACGCCGCCCTCCCTTGTCGAAGCCGCGGTCGCCTTCGGCGCGCGGCCGATGCAGGTGCTGCGCAAGGTCGAGCTCCCCTTCGCGGCGCCGCAGATCATGGCGGGTCTCACACAGACTATCATGTTGTCGCTGTCGATGGTGGTCATCGCCGCACTCGTTGGCGCTGATGGTCTCGGCGTGCCGGTCGTGCGTGCGCTGAACACCGTCAATGTCGCAAAAGGCTTCGAAGCCGGTCTCTGTATCGTCATCCTGGCGATCATTCTCGACCGCATGTTCCGCACGGCGGGTGAAGGAGACGGCGCATGACCGCGGTAAGCTTCAAGGATGTCAGCATTATCTTCGGCGATCGGCCGGAAGCCGCTCTTGCCATGGCCGACCAGGGCAAAACGCGTGACGAGATCGGCGCCGCGACTGGCCTGGTGCTCGGCGTCGCCGATGCGTCGCTGACGATCGAGGAAGGCGAGATCCTCGTGCTGATGGGCCTTTCCGGTTCGGGCAAGTCGACCTTGCTGCGCGCCGTCAACGGGCTCGCTCCCGTGGTGCGCGGCGACGTCGCGGTCTCCACGACCACCGGCCTCGTCAATCCTTACAAATGCAATGCCAAGGCGCTGCGCGAACTGCGCACCCACACCGTCTCCATGGTGTTCCAGCAGTTCGCCCTGCTGCCCTGGCGCACCGTCGCGGAAAATGTCGGCTTCGGTCTCGAACTCGCCGGCATGCCGGAGGCCGAACGCAAGGCCCGCGTCGGCGAGCAGCTCGAACTCGTCAACCTGACGAAATGGGCGAACCGCAAGGTCAACGAATTGTCCGGCGGCATGCAGCAGCGTGTCGGCCTTGCCCGCGCCTTTGCCACCGGCGCCCCGATCCTGCTCATGGACGAGCCTTTCTCGGCGCTCGACCCGCTGATCCGCACCCGCCTGCAGGACGAACTCCTGGAGTTCCAGCGGCGGCTGAAGAAGACCATTCTCTTCGTCAGCCACGATCTCGACGAGGCTTTCCGCATCGGCAATCGCATCGCCATCATGGAGGGCGGCCGGATCATTCAGTGCGGAACGCCGCACGACATCGTCAAGAACCCCGCGGACCAGTATGTCGCCGACTTCGTGCAGAACCTCAACCCGATCAACATGCTGACCGCCGCCGACGTCATGCAGCCCGGTCTCGGCCAGACGGCGGCCGGCATGAGCGTCAGCGCCACGGCCCGTGCCGCAACTCCGCTCGTCGATGTCCTCGACGTACTCGCCCGCCAGCCGGGCAGCATCGGCATCGTGGAAAACGGTACGGTCATCGGCACGATCACCGCCCAGGATGTCGTCGCCGGCCTCACGCGTCATCGCCGCAAGGAGGACGCTTGATGTTTTCGATCCGCTTTGCCACAAAGCGGGTATGAAAGATCAGCCCTCGCCCTTACGCGAAACCGACGACGAGGCCCGCAGGCTCGCCCGCGTGCTGTTGCGCTCCGCACGGTACGCGGCGATTGCCGTTCTCGATCCCGATACTGGTTTTCCCTTTGCCAGCCGAGTGCTCCTCGCCACCGATATCGACGGCGCCCCCGTCATCCTGGTTTCGAAACTTTCGGCTCACACAAAGGCGCTCGCAAGAGACCCGCGCGCCTCGCTGCTGACCGGCGAGCCCGGCAAGGGCGATCCGCTTGCCCATGGCCGGCTGACGACCCAATGCACGGCGGAGCCGATTGAGCATGGTCATCGGCTCCACGAGCGCATTCGCACGCGTTTCCTCGATCGCCATCCCAAGGCAAATCTCTATATCGATTTCCCCGATTTCCTCTTCTTCCGTCTCAAACCGGAGCAGGCGAGCCTCAACGCCGGCTTCGGCCGCGCCTACCATCTCGACGGCGGGGATCTCATCATCCAATCACCGGCAAACGAAGAGGTTGCCGCCAAAGCGGCCGAAATAGTGCGAGATTTAGTAGAGCGCCATTCCGATGTGGCGCAAACCCTTGCCATGCGCTTAAAAGCCCCGAAATCGGCTTCTTGGCGCATCTGCGGTATCGATCCGGCGGGTTTTGAGATCATTTCCAGCGACTTTTTGGTGCGATGCGAATTCGAAACGCTCGCTGTGGATTCCGATCACATTTGTTCAAACATATCTAAAATAGCATACTCGATACCTTAAATTTAGGTATATACAATCTTCGAGCCCAGTTGCTAATTTTGCCGCGGGCTCCGGCAGACAGCCCTTACCAGATAGATGATGTACGTTTCGCATTAGGAAGATAACAATATGGAAACCCCCGATTTGGCTGACCACACGAATGTGGCGGCAGCACTATTGTCAGCCATGGCCAATCCCAAAAGATTGCTGATCCTGTGCAGCCTGGTAAAAGGCGAGGTCGCCGTCGGAGTGCTTGCCACACAAGTCGGCCTTAGCCAGTCGGCGCTTTCACAGCACCTTTCGAAACTGCGCGCGCAGAAGCTGGTCAAGACCCGCCGCGACGCTCAAACCATCTACTATTCGAGTACATCCGAGCCGGTCATGAAGATCCTGGCGACGCTCGAAGACATCTACCTCGTTCCGAGCAGAAGCAGATCCGCAGCCTGATGATAGCGCTGACATGAACGTCGGCCGGTGCCGCGCCGTAGGAAATGCTCCCCGCAAATCTCGGCAACGTATTCAAGCAGCTGAACTCAAAACGACCGGCAAATCTCGCAATTTGCCGGTCGCGCTTTTTTGTCGGGACTTTTCTCGTTGACGCGTTGGGAAGCCCTGATAATTTGACCGGGCAGTAAAAATTCGGGCGACAAGCCCCTGGGAACGGGCCGCCAACGGTCAGGAGAACAGCATGTCCAACCGCCTCAATGCACCGAACGATCTTCGTGCCTTCTGGATGCCGTTTACGGCAAATCGCCAGTTCAAGAAGGAGCCGCGGTTTTTCGTCGGCGCCAAGGACATGTATTATACCACCCATGACGGTCGTCAGGTGTTGGACGGCACGGCTGGTCTCTGGTGCGTCAACGCCGGCCACTGCCGCCCGAAAATCACCGAAGCGATCCGCGAGCAGGCGGGCGAACTCGATTACGCGCCGGCTTTCCAGCTCGGCCATCCCAAGGCGTTCGAACTGGCGAACCGGCTGGTCGATATCGCTCCGGAGGGCATGAACCACGTCCTCTACACGAATTCCGGTTCCGAATCCGTCGAGACCGCGCTCAAGGTGGCGCTTGCCTATCACCGCGTGAAGGGTAACGGTTCGCGTTTCCGCCTGATCGGCCGGGAGCGCGGCTATCACGGCGTCAATTTCGGCGGCATCTCCGTCGGCGGCATCGTCGCCAACCGCAAGATGTTCGGCACGCTCCTGACCGGTGTCGACCACATGCCGCACACCCACCAGCCCGGCAAGAACAACTTCACCCGCGGCGAACCTGAGCATGGCGGTGACATCGCTACCGAACTCGAGCGCATCGTCACGCTGCATGACGCCTCCACCATCGCCGCCGTCATCATCGAGCCGGTGGCGGGCTCCACCGGTGTCCTGATTCCGCCGAAAGGCTACCTGCAGAAGCTGCGCGAAATCTGCACCAAACATGGCATCCTTCTGATCTTCGACGAAGTCATCACCGGCTTCGGCCGTCTCGGTGCCCCCTTCGCCGCGCAATATTACGACGTCAAGCCCGACATGATCACTACCGCCAAGGGACTGACCAACGGCGTCATTCCGATGGGCGCTGTCTTCGTCACCTCCGAGATCCATGATGCCTTCATGAACGGCCCGGAGCACATGATCGAGTTCTTCCACGGCTATACCTATTCCGGTAACCCGATCGCTTCCGCCGCAGCCCTTGCCACGCTCGACACCTATAAGGAAGAAGGTCTGCTCACCCGCGCCGGCGAACTTTCCAACTACTGGGCCGACGCGCTGCATTCACTCAGGGATTGCCCCAACGTCATCGACATCAGGAACACCGGCCTGATCGGCGCAATTGAACTCGACCCGATCGCCGGCGAGCCGACGAAACGCGCCTTCACCGCCTTCCTGAAGGCCTATGAGAGCGGGCTTCTGATCCGCACCACCGGCGACATCATCGCACTCTCCCCGCCGCTGATCATCGAGAAGCAGCATATCGAGGAACTCTTCGGCAAGCTGCGGACCATTCTTCAGAACAACATCTGAAGACGCTCACGAGGCTCTCATCAAAAGACCCGCGATAGACAATGTTCTCGCGGGTCTTTCCGTCTGAAAATGTAAACCTCAGTTCACAGAGGCGACGGAAAGGCAGAGGGCGAACTTTTTCAGGAGCTGGCGATCGAAATGCCCCTCGGCGCCGAACATCCATTTCAGTGCCTGGCTGGCACTCCACGGCGCCTTATATGGCCGCACAGAGGTAATGGCGTCATACACATCGCAGATCGTGGCCATCCGCGCGTGCAGGCTCACCTCGCTGGCGGGCAAGCTGCGCGGATAGCCTTTGCCGTCGATGCGTTCGTGATGATTGAGGCAAACGTCGAGAACGATGTCCGACATGCCCTCCTGCCGCGACAGGATCGCGTGCCCCTTCTCCGGATGGCCCCGAAGCAAGCCGATTTCATCCTTTTCCAGGGGCCCCGTCTTGTTCAGCACCTCAAGCGGAATTTCAAGCTTGCCGACATCGTGCAGCAAACCCGCGGTGCCGAGCATCTGAATCGTATGCTCGTCGAGTGCGAGATGACGGCTGAAAAGGATCATCAGCGCGCTCACCGAAATGGAATGCAGGAAGGTTACCTCGTCCTTTGATTTCAGGCGCGTGACGCTCAGGAACACCGCGGGGTTCTCATCCATCGACTTGGAGACGGACGAAATCACCGGCGCCACGTGATCTATGCTGACTCCATCGCCGTTCCGCAGCTTTGCGAAAGCCTCTTCCAGCAACTGCACGGATTTCTGGACGGTCTCGCGCGCGGCCTGAATGTCGATCTCGACGTCGCGGCCCGGCAGGCCGTTGGTATCGAGCCCCTTGCTGGTATTGATGACGACGCCGGCAGTGCCGCATTTACGAATTTTTGCAGCATCAATCTCACGCCGCAGGGAAAATCTGCGCTTGGACAAAAACGGATCCTGCCACAGGCCCTCGATAACCTCCACAAACATTCCGATACACACCTGACCGGCGTCGATACGCTTGAGCATGCAGATCTCTGTTTCCCGATAGGTCTATCTAATTCTTTGTATTGTTCTCTTTTTCAATGCGGCGGTATTCGGGGTCCCATGGATACTACTGCCATTGGCCAAACTAACGGTTAATAGGGAAATTAAAGACAACCTTATGGATGTGATTTTGTCCGGAAGCAGGTCGTGACCATTCGCCGCCTCGCGTTTGAAAATCGCGACAAAACGGAGAAAATGATCCGTTCCAACTGAATTTTCAGCCGGATCCGCCGAATTTTCCTTCCATTTTGTTATGAACTTGCGCAATCCCATCAAAATTTCTAGAAATCTTGCCATGAGCCCTCCCCGAGTCAAACATGGCCGGCGGGTTCGCTGATCGCACCGTTACCGATCGTCCTTGGCGCAGCCTCTGGAGTCTGTTGAATGATCGGGAAAGCCGGCGCGGCACATCATCGCGGGTCGACGACCCCATCCAAGGAGACAGACAATGACCCTCAAGACATTGACGGCGACCCTCGTCGCGTCACTCGCCTTTGCGCCCCTTGCTCATGCCGACATCACCATCGGCCTGATCGCGCCGCTGACCGGTCCCGTCGCCGCCTATGGCGATCAGGTGAAGAACGGCGCTCAGACTGCCGTCGACGAGATCAACAAGAAGGGCGGCATTCTCGGCGAGAAGGTCGTGCTGGAACTGGCCGACGATGCCGGCGAACCGAAGCAGGGCGTTTCCGCCGCCAACAAGGTTGTTGGCGACGGCATCCGCTTCGTCGTCGGCCCGGTGACATCGGGCGTTGCGATCCCGGTGTCGGACGTTCTGGCTGAAAACGGCGTGCTGATGGTCACCCCGACCGCAACAGCCCCGGACCTCACCAAGCGCGGCCTCACCAATGTGCTGCGCACCTGCGGCCGCGACGATCAACAGGCCGAAGTCGCCGCCAAATACGTGCTGAAGAATTTCAAGGACAAACGCATCGCCATCGTCAACGACAAGGGCGCCTACGGCAAAGGTCTTGCCGACGCCTTCAAGGCAACGCTGAACGCCGGCGGCGTCACCGAAGTCGTCAATGACGCGATCACCCCTGGCGACAAGGATTTCAGCGCCCTCACCACCCGTATCAAGTCCGAGAAGGTCGACATCGTCTATTTCGGCGGCTACCACCCGGAGGGCGGCCTGCTCGCCCGCCAGCTGCATGACCTCTCCGCCAACGCGATGATCATCGGTGGCGACGGCCTCTCGAACACCGAATTCTGGGCGATCGGCACCGATGCGGCGGGAGGCACGCTGTTCACCAATGCTTCCGACGCCACCAAGAGCCCGGACTCCAAGACGGCTGCCGATGCGCTCGCCGCCAAGAACATTCCGGCCGAGGCCTTCACCCTCAACGCCTATGCCGCCGTCGAAGTTCTGAAAGCCGGCATCGAAAAGGCCGGCAGCGCCGAGGATGCGGAAGCCGTCGCGGCTGCTCTGAAGGATGGGATGGAGGTTCCGACCGCCATCGGCAAGCTCACCTACGGCGAGACCGGCGACCTGACCTCGCAAAGCTTCTCGCTTTACAAGTGGGAAGGCGGGAAGATCGTCGCTGCGGAATAAATCAGGATATAGAGATTGCGACCGGGCGCTATAAGCGCCCGGTTTCGCTTGTGGGCATCGCATGTCGCTGCAGATCGGTT
Source organism: Rhizobium sp. NLR22b (assembly GCF_019685295.1). NCBI lineage: Bacteria > Pseudomonadati > Pseudomonadota > Alphaproteobacteria > Hyphomicrobiales > Rhizobiaceae > Rhizobium > Rhizobium sp. NLR22b. Next base: position 105,276 of record NZ_JABDWM010000010.1, on the reverse strand, counting down.
ATAAGTTCCGGAATCGGTTGCAATATGAGCGGTGCCATGACCAACAGACTCGAACGTCTCATCGACCAGGGTGTGGGCCGTATCCCCGCCGACATCGTGCTGAAGGGCGGCAGCTTCTTCGATCTCGTCACCGGCGAAATCGTCCGCTCCGACATCGCCATCGGCGCCGACCGCATCGTCGGCACCGCGGGCGACTATGCGGGCGAGACCGAGATCGACATCTCGGGCAGAACCGTCGTTCCCGGCTTCATCGACACGCATCTGCACATCGAATCCTCGCTGGTGACGCCGCATGAATTCGACCGCTGCGTCCTGCCCTATGGCGTCACGACCGCTATCTGCGATCCGCACGAGATTGCCAATGTGCTCGGCACCGAGGGCATCGAGTTCTTCCTGGAATCGTCGCTGGAGACGATCATGGACATCCGCGTCCAGCTCTCCTCGTGCGTGCCGGCAACGCATCTCGAAACTGCGGGCGCTGACTTGCCGATCGAAAGCCTGCTGCCCTTCCGCGACCATCCCAAGGTGATCGGCCTTGCCGAGTTCATGAATTTCCCCGGCGTGATCCACAAGGATCCCATCTGCATGGCCAAGCTTGACGCCTTCCAGGGCGGTCATATCGACGGTCATGCGCCGCTTCTGTCCGGCAAGGATCTCAACGGTTATCTCTCGGCCGGCATCCGCACCGAGCATGAGTGCACGAGCGCCACCGAGGCGCTGGAGAAGATCCGCAAGGGCATGCATATCCTGGTGCGCGAGGGCTCGGTGTCCAAGGACCTCGCCGCGCTGATCCCGATCATCACCGAGCGGCTTTCCCCCTACCTCGCGCTCTGCACCGACGACCGCAATCCACTCGATATTGCCGAACAGGGCCATCTCGATCATATGATCCGCACGGCGATCGCCAACGGCGTCGAGCCCTTGGCGATCTACCGCGCCGCCTCGATCTCGGCCGCTCGCGCCTTCGGCCTTAGAGACCGCGGCCTGGTGGCGCCCGGCTGGCGCGCCGATCTCGTGGTTCTCGACAGCCTGGAAAGCTGCCGTGCAGAGATGGTTTTTTCCGCCGGCCGCCGCGTCACCGACGCGCTTTTTGCCACGCGCAGACCGGTCGCCCCGATCGGCCTCGACAGCGTCAAGGCCCGGCCGGTCAATGCCGCCCATTTCGGTGTGCCGGTCGCCGAGGGCGAAACATCGGTCATCGGCGTCATGCCGGGCAAGATCATCACCGAGCATCGCCGCTACCGCCTGCCGGCCAAGGGCAACGAGACGACGGTCGATCTAACCAACGACATCATCAAGGTCGCCGTCATCGAGCGCCACGGCAAGAACGGCAACCATGCCAACGGCTTCGTCCAAGGCTTCGGCCTGAAGAAGGGTGCGATCGCCTCCACCGTCGGCCATGACAGCCACAATATCTGCGTCGTCGGGGTCAATGAGGACGACATGGCCCGCGCCGCAAACCGCCTCGGCGAGATCAAGGGTGGTTTCGTCGTGGTCGAGGACGGCAAGATAACCGGCGAAATCGCCCTGCCCGTCGCCGGCCTGATGAGTCTGGAACCCTACGAGAAGGTGCGCGACACGCTGCACCATCTGCGCAAGGCCGCCTTGGCACTCGGCGCCACGCTGGAAGAGCCATTCCTCCAGTTGGCCTTCCTGCCGCTGCCCGTCATCCCGCATCTGAAGATTTCCGACCGCGGCATGGTCGATGTGGACAAATTCGCGCTGATCGGGTGAGTAGCGCCAGGGTTGGAGTGCTTACTGCCAGGCTTCCGGCAATTCACTCTCAACAGGTTTCGCAACGGGCACCGTCCCGAGCAGCTTCGAGAGGCCACCAACCCGCGCGCAGAACCCGTCCAGCGCCCCAAGCGTGACCGTTCCGGCTCCGTCCACAGCCTCGTACCCCGGCATGGTCAACGGCTCTCCGAACACCATGCCGTCAGGCAGGCGGAATTCCGCCGGTTTGCGCGTCAGGTTGAAAACGAACAGCAGTTTCTCTTCACCCTTTTCGCGGGTGAAGGCGAGCAGGTCCTGGTTGGTGCCGATGAAGGTCATCTCGCCGTCAACAAGCGCCGGCTGGCTCCTCCGGAAGGCGAGCGTCCTGCGGTAGTGGTGCAGCACCGAGCTGTTGCTGTCCTCCTGCGTATCCACCGAAAGCGCAGCCTGCTCGTAAGGCACCGGCAGCCAGCTCTTTTCAGCCGAGGTGAAGCCTGCATGCGCCTTGCTGGCTTCCCAAGGCATCGGCGTGCGGCATCCGTCGCGGCCCTTGAAGGCCGGCCAGAAGCGGATGCCGTAGGGATCGCGCAGATCCTCGAAGGCAAGCTCCGCTTCCGGCAGTCCGAGCTCCTCGCCCTGGTAAAGGCAGATCGAACCGCGCAGCGCCACAAGCACGGAGATCGCGAGCTTGGCGATGACGGGCCGCTCCTCTTCGGTCAGCGCGAACCGGCTGACATGGCGCATGACGTCGTGATTGGAGAATGCCCAGCAGACCCAGCCGTCGGTCACCACCTTCTGGAAGGCTTCGACGCAGCCGCGGATATGTGCGGCGGTGAAATCCGGTCCCAGCAGATCGAACGTGTAGCACATGTGCAGCTTATCATCGCCGCTCGTATAGGCGGCCACCGTCTTCAGCGAGCGTGCACCGTCGCCGACTTCGCCGACGGTCGTGCGATCCTCATAGCGGTCGAGCAGTGCGCGGAAGCGCTTGAGGAAGCCAATGTTTTCCGGCTGCGTCTTGTCGTAGAGGTGGTTCTGCATGCCATAGGGATTGGTGTCGGGCGCATCGAGGCCCCCATCATTGGTATCGGGCTCGTGCGGCGGATTGCTTCTGAGTTGCTTGTCGCAGAAATAATAGTTGACCGTGTCCAGCCGGAAGCCGTCGACGCCGCGATCGAGCCAGAACTTCACCGTCTCCAGCACCGCCTCCTGCACTTCTGCGTTGTGGAAATTGAGGTCGGGCTGCGACGTCAGGAAATTGTGCTGGTAATATTGCCGGCGCACGCCGTCCCATTCCCAGCCCGGCCCGCCGAAGATCGACAGCCAGTTGTTCGGCGCCGTCCCGTCCGGCTTCGGGTCGGCCCAGACATACCAGTCCGCCTTCGCATTGCTCCGGCTCGCCCGGCTCTCGACAAACCAGGGATGTCGGTCGGAGGTGTGCGAGATCACCTGGTCGATGATGACTTTGATGCCGAGCCTGTGCGCCTCGGCCATCATCTCGTCGAAATCGGCGAGCGTGCCGAAGATCGGGTCGACGTCGCAATAATCGGACACGTCGTAACCCATGTCGGCCATGGGAGACTTGAAGAAGGGTGAAAGCCAGATCGCATCGACGCCGAGGCTGGCGATATGCGGCAGCCGGCGGGTGATGCCTTTGAGATCGCCGAGCCCATCGCTGTTCGTATCCTGAAACGAGCGCGGGTAGACCTGATAGATCACCGCTCCGCGCCACCAGCCCGCATTCCCGCCTGCCTGCAATGCCATCGGCTACATCTCCTGCCTCGTTTGCGCTCGACACACTAAAGCGGACGAAACAAAAGACAACCACGTGAAGCCGTTATGAACGGAACCGCGACCGCCGCGACGTTTCGTCGCGATCCAACAAGAGGGAGACGCATATGGGCTTGTCCACAACCTCAATCCAGCCCCCGGATTTGGGGTTGCAACGCAAAGCCTTTGCGATAAGGTGCGCACTGACCTGCACGTAAGAGGTCGAAAATCGGGAACAGATGTCTAATAAAGGCGCAAAGCCTAGAAAGGTGGACCCACGATGAACCAGTTCACGAAAAAATTTCTCGCCTCCGCGATGCTTGGCACATTGCTGGCGTTTTCGGCGCACGCGGCGACGCTCAACATCCACAATGGCGGCGATCCGCAGTCGCTCGATCCGCAGAAACTTTCCGGCGACTGGGAGAACCGCATCGCCGGCGACATTTTCGAAGGCCTCGTCACCGAGGATGCCAAGGACAATCCAGTCCCCGGCCAGGCCGAAAGCTGGACCATCTCGCCTGATGGCAAGGTCTACACGTTCAAGCTTCGCGACGGCATCAAGTGGTCCGATGGCCAGCCGGTAACGGCAGGAGACTTCGTCTTCGCCTTCCAGCGCCTCGTCGACCCGAAGAACGCCGCCGATTATGCCTATCTGCAGTTCACCATCAAGAACGCCGAAAAGATCAACAAGGGCGAGATCACCGATCTCAGCCAGCTTGGCGTCAAGGCGATCGACGACAAGACGCTTGAGATCACCCTCGAAAATCCGACCCCCTATTTCCTCAATGCGCTGATGCACTACACCGCCTATCCGCTGCCGAAGCATGTCGTCGAGGCGAAGGGCCAGGATTGGGTCAAGATCGGCAACATCGTCACCAACGGCCCCTATAAGCCAGTCGAATGGGTTCCCGGCTCGCACGTCACAACAGTCAAGAACGACCAGTGGTACGGGGCCAAGGACCTGAAGATCGACGGCGCCAAGTTCTTCGTGCTCGAGGATCAGGAAGCCGCACTGAAACGTTACCGTGCCGGCGAATTCGACATCCTCACCGACTTCCCGACCGACCAGTACGAGTGGATGAAGAAGAACCTGCCGGGCCAGGCGCATGTCGCTCCCTTCTCCGGCCTCTATTATTATGTCGTCAACTCGCAGAAGCCGCCCTTCAGCGACAAGCGCGTCCGCCAGGCACTGTCGATGGCGATCAACCGTGAAGTCATCGGCCCGCAGATCCTCGGCACCGGCGAGCTGCCAGCCTATTCCTGGGTTCCGCCGGGCACCGCCAATTACGGCGAGCCGGCCTATGTCAGCTGGAAGGACCTGCCGTATAAGGACAAGGTCGCCGAAGCCAAGAAGCTGCTCACTGAGGCCGGCTTCGGCCCGGACAAGCCGCTTCACGCCGTTCTCAGCTACAACACCAACGACAACCACAAGCGCATCGCCGTTGCGATCGCATCCATGTGGAAGCCGCTTGGCGTCGACGTCGAACTCGTCAATGCCGAAACCAAGGTGCATTACGACCAGATGCAGCGTGGCCAGGTCGAAATCGGCCGTGCCGGCTGGCTTGCCGATTATAATGATCCGGACAACTTCCTGAACCTGCTGGTAACAGGCGTCCAGATGAATTACGGCCGCTGGTCCAATCCCGATTACGACAAGCTGATCAAGGACGGCAACGCGGAAACCGATCTGAAGAAGCGCGCCGAAATCTTCAAGAAGGCCGAGCAGCTGGCGCTTGATGAATCCGCCGCCCTGCCGATCTATTATTATGTCTCGAAGAACGTCGTCTCACCGAAGGTCGAAGGCTTCGTCGACAACATCCAGGACATCCACCGCACGCGCTGGCTGTCGATGAAAGAGTAAGGGAAAACGGTCCTTCCCGCCCCGCGCGGGAAGGACCGGCCCACGACCATGATCAAATACGCTCTCCGTCGCCTGCTGTCGACGATCCCCGTCATGTGGATCGCCGTGACAGCCTCGTTTTTCGTCCTGCGCCTTGCCCCCGGCGGCCCTTTCGATGGCGAAAGGCCATTGCCGCCGGTCATCCTCAAGAACCTCGCGGCCCACTACAATCTCGACAAGCCGCTGATCCAGCAATACCTGCTCTACGTCGGAGATCTGCTCAAGGGCGATCTCGGGCCCTCCTTCTCCAGTGAGGATTTCAGCGTCGCTCAGCAGATCATGATCGGTCTGCCCTATACTTTCACGATCGGCACGGCCGCTTTCCTGCTCGCCATCCTCGTCGGCGTGACCGTCGGCTGTCTCGGGGCGCTCTACCAGAACAAGACGCCGGACTACATTCTCGGCAGCCTCATCTTGATCGGCGTCGTGCTGCCGAACTTCCTCATCGCGCCGATCCTTCAATTGATCTTCGGCATCCACCTCGCCTGGTTTCCGGTCGGCGGCTGGGGTGACGGCTCGCTCAAATTCCTCGTTTTGCCGATCATCGTTCTGGCCCTGCCGCATGCCGGGCGCATCTCGCGCATCACCCGCGGCTCGATGATCGAGGTGATGAACCAGAACTTCATCCGCACCGCCAAGGCCAAGGGCATCGGCCCGCGGCTGACGGTGATGCGCCACGCGCTGAAGCCTGCATTGATGCCTGTCGTCTCCTATCTCGGACCGGCGGCAAGCTACCTTCTCACCGGCTCGCTGGTTGTCGAGAGCATCTTCGGATTGCCCGGCATCGGCCGCTACTTCGTCAATGCGGCGTTGAACCGCGACTATGGAATGGTTCTCGGTACGGTCATCTTCTACATGGTGCTGATCGTGTTCCTGAACCTTCTCGTCGATATCGCCTATGCGTGGCTCGATCCGAAAGTGAGAAACCGATGATCCTCAATCCCGCAAAGCGCGAGCTGCTCGCCCAGGAGCTTCTGCAAGCGGAGGGTCTCGCACCCGAAGGCCGTTCGCTGACCAAGGATGCGTTGCGTCGCCTGGCGCGCAACAAGGCCGCCGTGCTGTCGATCGCCGTCCTGGGGCTCCTGATCCTCGCCGCCTTCCTCGGCCCCTGGTTCATTCCCTTCAACTACGAGGATCCGGATTGGGCGGCCTTCCGCATCCCGCCCTCGATCGAGACGGGCCATTATTTCGGCACCGACCCGAACGGCCGCGACCTTCTCGCCCGTGTGCTCTACGGCACCCGCGTCTCGCTTGCCGTCGCGCTGACGGCGACCGTCGTCTCGGTCGTCATCGGCGTGCTTTATGGCGCGATCTCAGGTTATATCGGCGGCAGGCTGGATGCGATCATGATGCGCTTCGTCGACATCATGTACGCGCTTCCCTACATCCTCTTCGTCATCCTGCTGATGGTGATCTTCGGCCGCAACGTCTACCTGCTCTTTGCCGCGATCGGCGCGCTGGAATGGCTGACTATGGCCCGTATCGTGCGCGGCCAGACGCTGTCGATCAAGCATCGCGAGTTCATTGAGGCGGCGCGGGCCTCCGGGCAGCGGCCGTTCAAGATCATCGTCAAGCACATCATCCCGAACCTCGTCGGGCCGGTGGTCATCTTCGCGGCGCTGACGGTGCCTGAAATCATCGCCACGGAAAGCTTCCTTTCCTATCTCGGCTTCGGCGTGCAGGAACCGCTGACTTCACTCGGCACGCTTATTGCCGAGGGAACCGACGCCATGGAAAGCATGCCCTGGCTGCTGATTTTCCCGGCAAGTTTCCTCGTGATGCTGCTGCTCAGCCTGCTTTTCATCGGCGACGGCCTGCGCGACGCGTTCGACCCGAAGGATCGATAGAATGCTCCAAGAAAAAGACATCCTGCTCGAACTCAAGGACTACTCGATCACCTTCGCGACGCCCGACGGCGAGGTGAAGGCGGTCTCCAACATGAACCTCACCGTGCGGCGCGGCGAGCGCATCGCCATCGTCGGCGAGTCCGGCTCCGGCAAGAGCCAGACCTTCCTCGGCATCATGGGCCTCATCGCCAAGAACGGCAAGACGACAGGACAGGCGCTGCTCGAAGGCAAGGACGTGCTGTCGCTGAAACCGCGCGAGCTCGACCAGATCCGCGGCAAGGACATGGCCATGGTCTTCCAGGACCCGATGACGGCGCTGAACCCGTCGCTGAAGATTTCCCGGCAGCTGACGGAACAGCTCGAGGTTCACCGCGGCCTGACGGCGCGCGCCGCATCGGACGCTGCCCTCGACATGCTGAAACGCGTCGGCATCCCCGACCCAACGCGGCGCTTCCACCTTTATCCGCACGAACTGTCAGGCGGCATGCGTCAGCGCATCGTCATCGCCATGGCGCTGCTCACCAAGCCGAAGCTCCTGATTGCCGACGAGCCGACGACGGCGCTCGACGTTACGATCCAGGCGCAGATCCTCGATCTCTTCAACGATCTGACGGCGGAGATGAACACAGCGCTCATCATGATCACCCACGATCTCGGCGTCGTCGCCGGCCTCGCCGACCGCGTCGCCGTCATGTATGCCGGCCGCATTGTCGAGGAGGCGCCTGTCGACGAACTCTTCGATAGTCCCGCCCATCCCTATACGGCGGCCCTCCACGCCTCGATCCCGCGGCCGGACCAGGATGTCGACCACCTCGTCGTCATTCCGGGGCGCCCGCCGAACCTGCAGCACCTGCCAAAGGGCTGCAATTTCTCGCCACGCTGTTCGCAGGTTCAGGACGATTGCATCGACCGCCCGCCGCCGCTCGAAACCCTGGCGCCGCGCCACTGTGCGGCCTGCTACCACCCGTTCCCGCGTCGTGAGGAGTTGCTGAACCATGGCTGAGCGATCGCTGCTGAGAGTCGAAAACCTCACCACCCAGTTCGAACTGCCGGCGAAAGGCCTCTTCAAGCCGCCGGTCTTCCTTACCGCCGTCAATAATGTCAGCTTCGACCTCGCCGAAGGCCGCACGCTCGGCGTCGTCGGCGAATCCGGCTGTGGCAAATCCACACTCGGCCGCTCCATCCTGCGGCTTTTGAAATCGCAGAGGGGCCGCATTCTCTGGCAAGGCCGCAATCTTCTCGACCTGTCGGAGGAGGAAATGCGCGCCGCGCGCCGCGACATGCAGATCATCTTCCAGGATCCGATCGCCTCGCTCGACCCGCGCATGACGGTTGGAGACATCATCGCCGAGCCGCTCACTGTCTTCGAACCGAAACTTTCGAAGTCCGAGCGTACCCAGCGGGTGCGCGACATCATGGGCGCCGTCGGCCTGGTGCCGGAGATGATCAACCGCTATCCGCACGAATTCTCCGGCGGCCAGGCGCAACGCATCGGCATTGCGCGTGCGATCATCACCAAACCGAAGCTCATCGTCTGCGACGAGCCCGTTTCGGCTCTCGACGTTTCGATCCAGGGCCAGGTCATCACGCTTCTGCGCAAGTTGCGCAAGGAATTCGGGCTGACGCTGATCTTCATCAGCCACGACCTCTCGGTCGTGCGCCTGATCTCCGACGATGTGCTGGTGCTCTACCTCGGTCGGGTAGTGGAATCAGGCGACTGCGCCACCGTCTTCGATCATCCGGCCCATCCCTATACACAGGCGCTCTTTTCCGCCGCGCCGATCCCGGATCCGAAGCTCGCGCGCCTGCGCACCCGCATCCGCCTCCAGGGCGATCCGCCCTCGCCGCTCAACCCGCCGAAAGGCTGCGTCTTCTCTCCCCGCTGCTGGAAGGCAACCGACATCTGCCGCACCGAAATGCCGCCGACCGAGGAGGTTCGTCCCGGCCAGAAGGCGGCCTGCTATCATATGGACAGGCCGTGAATGGAACGCGGGCCCTATGAAGCGGCCCGCCTTTTCCAAAGACTTCTCACGTCCCCTTCGCCGCGAAACGGCCAAAACACACTTACTTCGGAATCCATAGTCTCCGATAACAAAGAATTAGATGCGGATATGCTATCCCTGCCTCCGCCTGATCATGGGCCTGGGGAACGCATATATGAAATCGAAACTATCCGGATTGATCGCGCTTGCAGCCGCGATCATCGCCACCTCCGCCGTATCGTCGTATGCCGAAGATCTGAAATTCCAGCTCACCAACGGGACCAATTCCGTCCTGACGCGCTTCTACAGCTCGCCGACCGGCGTCAACAACTGGGAAGAAGACGTCTTTGGCGAGGATGTCCTCAATCCGGGCGAGACTGTGAACATCACCATCGCCGACGGCCGCACCGTCTGCAAATACGACATGCGCTTCGAATTCGACGAAGACTCGAACCTCGACACCACCGAAGACACGCAGGACCTTTGCGCGCTCGGCAGTTACACCATTCACGAATAGACACCCTTCGCCGGCGCCGCCTTCGCTTAGCCTGCGAAGGCGGCTTTCCGTTTCTGGTCGCAATGGCGCTCGCAATATCGACCCTTGTCACTCCGCCCGGCTCCGCGTATCAGCGCATGAAGCGTTTATTCAAAGCGATAGAGCGGCTGTTGCATCAGCGGCGCTCCGATGCCGGGAGGGCAAGGTGAACGGAAGACGGTTTCTGTCGATCGGTGAATGCATGGTGGAGCTCTCGCAGGCCGGCGACGGTCTGCTGCGCAAGGGCTTTGCCGGCGATACCTTCAACACCGCCTGGTATGCTCGCGCTTGCCTCGGTCCCGATTGGTCGGTCGATTATTTCACGGCGCTCGGTGACGACGCCATGTCGGACGAGATGGCTGCCTTTATCGCCGGAGCGGGTATCGGCACGAACCTCATCCGCCGCATCAAGGGCAGGACGCCGGGCCTCTACATGATCAACCTGAAGAACGGCGAACGCTCCTTCAGCTATTGGCGCGACAGTTCGGCCGCCCGCAGCCTGGCTGCCGATCCAGATCATTTGCGCGAGGCGGTGGAGAGCGCCGATCTCGTCTATTTCTCCGGCATCACCCTTGCCATCCTGCCGCAGGAGGATGCCGCGACGCTGCTCGCGGAGGTCCGCCGCGCCAAGGCAGCCGGCAAGCTCGTGGTGTTCGACCCGAACATCCGTCCCCGTCTGTGGTCGAGCTACGATGTCATGCACGCGACGATCAGCGAGGGCGCCCGCTCTTCCGTGCTCGTCATGCCGAGCTTCGACGACGAGGCCGCCCATTTCGGCGACGATTCCATCGAAGCAACGATCCAGCGCTATCTCGCACTCGGCGCCATCAATGTCGTCGTCAAGAACGGCGCCGACGGCGTCACCTTGAATTTCGCCGGTGAGGAGACCTTCGTTCCGGCCGAAAAGGTCGAAAACGTCGTCGACACCACCAGTGCTGGCGACAGTTTCAATGGTGCCTTCCTCGCACGCTATCTTGAGAGTCAGGACGCGCCGGCAGCCGCCCGCTTCGCCGCAGGCGTGGCGGCTCGCGTCGTCAGCGAGCATGGGGCCTTGGTTGCAAGAGAAAAACTCGGGTTGAGTGGTGGCTGAGCCCGCGCGTGACCGCCGCGCAGATATGCCATGCGCGGGCGCTCCCCGCCTTCTCAGCATTCTTCCCGGTTAAGGGTGTAAAAATCAGGACTTCGTCGGCCGATCTGTCTCGCGAACCGCCTCGTCATGATACCAGCAGCTGTCGAGTGCGGCGTCGCAGACATCAGCCGCCTCGCGCTCCATCAGCCTTGCGCGTTCGAACCGGTTTGCGGCCCGGGTCGGCTTGACGGGAAACTGGTAGATCGTCGCGGATTCGCGATGGAAACCGGTGGGCATGAGATCGCCTCCATTCCGTTCGGCGCATCGATATCAGGACTGCGACCATAGCATGATGCACATAGATTATGCAAATTGCACAAAATATATGCATTAGGTAACTATGATTGATCCATATGCTGTCTGCGCCCGAAGCTTCCGCCTATTTGTTCAACACTTCACCATTTCAAGCAAAACGCCCAAATTTTCATCCGGTTCCAAGGCGGAAAACCTCTTTATCCTCCTGAGGAATCAGCCTTCGACCGTTCAAACAGGCTTCTTTTCGAGAAAGAAAAAGCGCGGATCGAGCGGCTCATTGAAGATTTTTCTTTCGCCGGCGATCAAACTGGCACGCTACGTGCTTCACTAGGTGCATCCCCTGGCGGTCGGATGCGTTTGCGCGCCCAGATCATCCGGGTTTGCTCACCTTCGTCGCATTGAGAGAGTCACGATGACAAAATATAAGCTCGAGTATATTTGGCTCGATGGGTACACCCCGGTACCGAACCTGCGTGGCAAGACGCAGATCAAGGAATTCGACGCATTCCCGACGCTGGAACAGCTTCCGCTCTGGGGCTTCGATGGCTCGTCGACGATGCAAGCCGAAGGCCGCAGCTCCGATTGCGTGCTGAAGCCCGTCGCCATCTATCCTGACCCGGCCCGCACCAACGGCGTGCTCGTCATGTGCGAAGTCATGATGCCCGATGGCGTCACGCCGCACCCGAGCAACGCCCGCGCCACCATCCTCGACGACGAAGATGCCTGGTTCGGCTTTGAGCAGGAATATTTCTTCTACCAGAACGGCCGCCCGCTCGGCTTCCCCGAGCAGGGTTATCCGGCTCCGCAGGGCCCCTACTACACCGGCGTCGGCTATTCGAATGTCGGCGACGTCGCCCGCGAAATCGTCGAAGAGCATCTCGATCTCTGCCTCGCTGCCGGCATCAATCACGAAGGCATCAACGCCGAAGTGGCCAAGGGCCAGTGGGAATTCCAGATTTTCGGCAAGGGCTCCAAGAAGGCCGCCGACCAGATCTGGATGGCACGTTACCTCCTGCAGCGCCTGACCGAAAAATACGGCATCGACATCGAATATCACTGCAAGCCGCTCGGCGACACCGACTGGAACGGTTCGGGCATGCATTGCAACTTCTCGACCAAGTACATGCGCGAAGTCGGCGGCAAGGCCTATTTCGAAGCGCTAATGGCGCAGTTCGAAAAGAACCTGATGGATCACATCAACGTCTATGGTCCCGATAACGACAAGCGCCTGACCGGCAAGCACGAGACGGCTCCGTGGAACAAGTTCTCCTACGGCGTTGCCGACCGTGGCGCTTCTATCCGCGTGCCGCACTCCTTCGTCAAGAACGATTACAAGGGCTATCTGGAAGATCGCCGCCCGAACTCGCAGGGCTGCCCCTACCAGATCGCTTCGCAGGTTCTGAAGACGATCTCGGAAGTTCCGCTCGCCGGTTCGGCTTCCGCTGCCGCCTAACCTCCCAAGCGGCGCCGGTCTCCGACCGGCGCCGTCATTCTTTCTGCCTGAAAAACATCGTCGGCCGCTGGCATATTCGCGCCGATCGAGCCGCTAAACGCCTGAAAATACTGGCAAGCGGCTGTAATATTTCCATCATGGTCATGCCTCAAAATAGGCAAGCGGGAATCGCCGTTCCGGAACCCCGCTTTGGGGTTGAGCGTTGACAGATCACTGCAACGCGGATGGAAATCGCGACATGCTGCAACGTCCGGCAAACACTTATAGCGGCGAGAGCTGGGCCCATGCCGCAGCCGCCGGAAACCTGCCGGAAAGGCTGGTAATCGTTACCGACGCCTGGCATCCGCAGGTCAACGGAGTCGTTCGCTCGATCGAGAACACCAATCGCGAACTGGCGAAAATGGGTGTCGAGGTTGCGATGGTGACGCCGGAGCGTTTCCATAGCATCCCCTGCCCGACCTATCCGGAAATCCGGCTGTCGATTGCCAATTACCGACGTGTCGCGCGAGAGATCGAAAAGCACAATCCGACCTATGTGCATATTGCCACCGAAGGTCCGCTGGGATTGACCGCCCGCCGCTGGTGCCTGCGCAAGCGCATGCCTTTCTCCACCAGCTATCACACACGCTTTCCAGAATATGTGTCTGCCCGCCTGCCGATCCCGGAGAGCTGGCTCTATGCCTTCGTGCGTTGGTTCCACAATGGCGGCGCCGGCTGCATGGTCGCGACGCCAAGCCTTGCGCGCGAACTGGCCGCGAGAGGCATCAAGAACCTGATGCCCTGGACCCGCGGCATCGACGCCACGCAATTCCATCCGATGCCGCTTGAGCCGGAGCCCCTTGGCCTCCCTCGTCCGATTTTCATGACCGTCGGCCGCGTGGCGCTGGAAAAGAACCTGCCGGCATTTCTCGACCTCGACCTGCCAGGCTCCAAAGTCGTCGTCGGCGATGGTCCGGCGCGCGCCGAGCTGGAGCAGCGTTATCCGAACGTCCATTTCACCGGAGCGAAATTCGGCGAGGATCTGGCGAAAATCTACGCGCAGGCCGATGTCTTCGTTTTCCCCTCGCTCACCGATACCTTTGGTAATACCATTCTCGAAGCCCTGGCATCGGGCGTGCCGGTCGCCGCCTACCCGGTCACCGGCCCGCTCGATATCATCGGCGAGGACAGCGAGGTCGGAGCACTGGACGCCGACCTGCAGGCCGCGTGCCTGGCCGCTCTCTCCGCCTCGCGCACCAAGGCGCGTGAGCTTGCCATGCAATATTCTTGGGAAGCGGCAACGCAGCAATTCATCAACAATATTCGCGCGGCCAATGGGGTCATCACGCCCAAATGGAAAAAGGCCTGGCAATTTGCCAAGTCGCTTCCAAGAAGCAGAAAGCCCGGCGAAACCGCCGGGCCTCTCTCATCCGCAGACTGATCAGTTCTTTCTGTGCAGGGCGCTGCGAAGCGTGTCGTCGCCGCTAGACGAGCAGAAGAACGGGCGCGCGGCGCAACAATGCCGCGTAAGAGCCCAACCACCCTTAAACCCTACGTCCGCCTCTTCTTCGACTCGTACGGATTATCAGGCGAGCGGAAATGGATGCGGATCGGTACGCTCGGCATATCGAAATCGGCGCGCAGCCCGTTGATCAGGTAGCGCGTATAGGATTCCGGCAGCGCGTCGGAGCGGGTGCAGGAAATCATGAAGGCCGGCGGACGGGCCTTGACCTGTGTCATGTATTTCAGCTTGATGCGGCGGCCGGAAACGGCCGGAGGCGGATGTTGGATCTGCTGCGTCTCCAGCCAGCGATTGAGCCGCGCCGTCGAAATGCGCTTGTTCCAGACCCTGTCGGTATCGATAATCGACTGCATCAACTTGTCGAGGCCCCAGCCGGTCTGGCCGGAGATCGGCACAGCGCGGATACCGCGCGCCTGCGGCAGCAGCCGATCGGTCTTTTCGCGCAGATCCGCCAGCACCGCCTGCCGGTCCTCGATCATATCCCACTTGTTGAAGGCAAGTACGGCCGCGCGGCCCTCACGCAGCACGAGGTCGACGATCTGCAGGTCCTGCTTCTCGAAAGGGATCGTCGCGTCAAAGACGATGACGACGGTCTCGGCGAAACGGATGGCGCGCAGCGCGTCGGCCACGGAAAGTTTTTCCAGCTTCTCGGTCACCCGCGCCTTGCGGCGCATGCCGGCCGTGTCGAACATCTTGATAGTGCGGCCGCGCCAGTCCCATTCGACCGAGATGGAATCGCGGGTAATGCCCGCCTCCGGCCCGGTTAGCAGCCGGTCCTCTCCGAGGAAACGGTTGATCAGTGTCGATTTGCCGGCATTCGGACGGCCGACAATCGCCACCCGGAGCGGCTTGGTCTCGTCATAAGCGGGCTCTTCGTCCTCGTCCTCACCTTCATCGGCCGAGTGGGAGATATCAACGTCCGTGACGGCGACATCCTCCTTGGCGTAGGCACGGTCCTTGCCGATCGCCTCGACGATCGCGTCGCGCAGGTCGAGCATGCCCTGCCCGTGCTCGGCCGAAATCGGCGTCGGCTCGCCGAGGCCGAGCGTATAGGCGTCGTAGAAGCCGCTGTCGGAGCCGCGCGCCTCGGATTTGTTGGCGACGAGCACGACCGGCTTGCCGCGCCGGCGCAGCATTTCGGCCAGGGCAGTATCGACTGGCGTCAGCCCGTTCTTGGCGTCAACGACGAAAAGCGAAAGATCAGCCTCATCGATTGCCGCTTCCGTCTGCGCGCGCATCCGGCCCTGCAGGCTTTCCTCGTCGGCTTCTTCCAGACCGGCCGTGTCGATAATCGTAAAGGTCAGACCCATCAGCCGCGCGTCACCCGGCCGGCGGTCGCGCGTCACGCCGGGTGTATCGTCGACGAGCGCAAGCTTCTTGCCCACCAGGCGGTTGAAAAGCGTCGACTTGCCGACATTCGGACGACCGACGATGGCGACCGTGAAACTCATTCTTTTTCCTTAAAACTCAGCCCTGCGCGGCGGGCGCCTTGCCGGATGCGGTAATGAGATCAAGCATCATCTGAGCGCGATTGGCAACAGGACGCGGGCTGCCGGTGTCGTCGACAATCGACTGGAACCATTGCCGCGCCTGCGCCATGTTGCCGGCCTTGTAGGCGGCCAGACCGAGTGCTTCGCGCGCCGAATGGCGGAAGGCGCTGCTCGGCACGGCCATTTCTTCGATCGCGGCCGAAACCTGCTCATAAGAACCGTTCTCGATCAGCAGCCAGCCCGCGCGCATTTTGGCGGCATCGCGCACGGCAGCCGGAACGCTGTTGTCTTTGCCGATTTCGTTGAAGGCGGTGATCGCCGCCGCAGCGTCGCCCTTCTGCGCCTTGACGGTCGCCGCCCGCATGCGCGCCAGCACCGGATAGGCGCCATGGCCTTCCTTCTCCAGCTTTTCAAGCGCGGCCAGCGCCTCGTCGTTCTTGTTTTCGTCGGCAAGCTTCATCGCCGCCAGAAACTGGTCGCCGGCGCTGGAGGAGCGGTTGTCGTCCCAATATTCATAGAGAACCTTGCCGGCGGTGCCGGCGACGATCAGGATGGCGACGACAATGATATAGCGGCCGAACCGGCGCCAGGCGCCCTTCATCTGATCGGACCGCAATTCCTCGTTGACTTCACGGATGAAGCTGTCGTCGTTGAATGCCATTCTCGTCTCCGGCCGCGGAAATACCTATACGCATGTGCATGACACGCACATTTCCGGCCTTCTACCCCATTTTGCCGCCATTGTAAGGGGGATGTGAAAGATTCGTCACATGGCGAGCGGCGAAACGCCGATCAGCCATTCGTGCAGCTTCCAGATGATCAGCGCCCAGACGACGATGCCGATGACAAGGGCATAGAGGTCGTACTTGGCCGAGACGAAGGGCCGGCGCCTGATTTCCCCCGCCCGCTCGCGGCGCTTGAGCGAAATGCGCACGATCACGCCCCAGGCAAGGAACGCCGCAAACAGCAGGACCGACGACGTCTCGCCATTGGCAAGCAGATGCGCCAGCGCCCAGATCTTCACCGACAGCACCATCGGATGCTTGGTCTTGGTCGCAATGTGTCCGGCCGGCAACAGCGAGGCGACGAGACAGATCAGCGCGATCAACATCAGCGTAATGGTGATATGCGCCATCCAGACCGGCGGATTGTAGAGCATGCCGGTCACCTGCCTGGCCTGCCCGAATCCGTAGATCAACAGGGTCAGTGTGAGGATGCTCGCAACCGAATACCCGGCACGCCAGCCATTCTCGCCGAGGCGCGCGATCATCGAGCGACGCAGATCCGGAGCCACCACCCGCACCAGGTGCACACCGAGAAAAAGTATGATGCCGACGATAAGCAGTGCCATTGCGGTCCCTTCCGTGCAGTTTGACATGACTTAGCGGTTGGCGGGAAAAAATACCAGCAAGACCGCAGCTTCGCCGCAATTCTATCGGAGGGAAACCGCGAACAAATTGTCGCGGTGCCCATGTCTCGCCCTCTCCTCGCCACCTGTCTGATTGCCTCTCTCGTTCTTCCCGCGGTGGCAGAGGCGGCCGACCGGCCGAAGCAACTGGTCATCATCTCCTTCGACGGTGCCCACAACAACGCGCTCTGGCTGAAAAGCCGCGAGATGGCCGCCAGGAACGGCGCCCATTTCACCTATTTCCTTTCCTGCACCTTCCTGATGAACGAGGCGGCGAAGAAGGCCTATCAGGCGCCGCACCAGAAACCCGGAAAATCCAATGTCGGCTTTGCCCGGAGCGACGACGAGATCCGCGAGCGCCTCGGCAATATCTGGCACGCCCATCTCGAAGGCCACGACATAGCAAGCCATGCCTGTGGCCATTTCGACGGCCGCCTCTGGAGCGAGGCCGACTGGTCCGCCGAATACGCGACCTTCCATGCGACGTTGAAAAATGCCTGGAAGGGCGTCGGCCTCGAAGAACCCGCCGGCTGGCAGGATCTGGTCGATCACGGCATCAAGGGCTTTCGCGCCCCCTATCTCTCGGCGACGGCGGGCACCGACATGATCGCCGCCGAGAAGAAGGCGGGTTTCACCTATGACGCAAGCCTCGTCACCAAAGGCCCGGCCGTGCCTGTCGAAGAAGACGGCATCCTCCGCTTCGGCCTCCCCCTGATCCCCGAAGGCCCCAGCGAAAAGCCGATCATCGGCATGGACTACAACCTCTTCGTCCGCCATTCCAAGGGTGAGGAGGACAGCGCGGATTCGAAGGCATTCGAAGACCGCGCCTACGCCGCCTTCTCCCAGGCCTTCGACCGCCAATATAACGGCGACCGCATCCCCCTCCAGCTCGGCTTCCATTTCGTCGAAATGAACGGCGGCGCCTACTGGCGCGCGCTCGACCGCCTGGTCAGCGACGTCTGCATTCGGGCGGACGTAGCCTGTGTGAGCTATTCCGAAGCGATTCCGATGATCGAGGCGCGTGGGAAATTGGAGCGGACGTCGGGGCTCTGACGAAAGCTTTTGAGAACGGGGGGTGGTGCCGTGTGGCCCCCTCATCCACCCTGACGGGCACCTTCTCCCCTCTGGGAAGAAGAGGGAATCGCAAAGTCCACGAAAATTCTCTCGAGCGATGGATCAAGGCGAGGCATTGCCACGAGTCTCTTCTCCCCTCGGGGGTCCGAAGGACGGGTCGAGACCAGTGGCTCGACCCCGGTCGGTGGTGGCAGCCGGATGAGGGGGCCGCATGGCACCACCTCGCCCGCTCCAGCCAAATCCTAGGCATCAACCATCCGCATGCACGACACCAGCCTCGCGCTCCAGATAGTGTCGATCGATCGCAGGCAGCGGCTCGTCGTCAATGGCCGCCTCAAAGGCCTTGAGGCGCTTGTGGATGGAGAGCAGCTCAATGATCGTCGTCCAGGAATTGACCAGATATTGGAACGAATTGCTGACTTGGCCGAAGGCCGTCGAGATCTGCTGAAAGATGCCGTAGGTGATCGTCCCGGCCACGATCGTCGGCACCAGCATGAAGACCACGAAGAGCGCGTCCGCCTGAATGTAGAAATAGCGGGCGACATTGAAATACATGTAGTGGAAATACATGCGGAAATAGTTCCGCCGAACGTTGTTGAAAAGCTCCCTGACTGTCAGCGGCTGCGCCCGCTCCGCATGGTCCTCGCCATAGACGAGTTCCTTGCGATAGGCGGCTTCCACGCGCTGATTACGGAAGTTCAGGCCCGGCAGCTTGATACCGGCGACCGCCAGAAGCAGCGTGCCGAATGCCGACCAGAACAGCGCCAGCCAGAACAGGGAATTCGCCAGCGGGCCGATGACCGGCAGTTCAGTCACATAGTGCGACAGTGCCAGAAGGATCGGAAGGAAGACCACGAGCGTCATCACCGAATTGATGAGGCTGATGCCGAGACCCTCGAGCGTGCTCGAAAAACGCATCGTGTCTTCCTGCACGCGCTGTGAAGCACCTTCGATGTGCCGCAGCTTTTCCCACTTCGACATATAGAAATCGTTCATCGCGGCGCGCCAGCGGAAGATGTAGTGGCTGGTGAAGAAGTCGGTCATGATCGACACGAACATGCTGAGGAACGCGATCTGACAGAAGACCCACATCAGACTGTAGAAATTGTCGACGGAAATGCCCGGCTGCTTCGACAGGGCGTTCTGCAGAAGGTCGCCGAATGGGCGGCGCCAATTGTTGATCACGACCGTGATCTGCACGCCGAAATAGGTCACAAAAATGATGAGCGCAGAACCCCAGATCGACCACAGCTTCCAGGGATGGTGCAGCGCCTTCAGATGCCAAGCGCCGCAGAAGATGATCGCCGAGAGAAAGAAATAGCTGTAAAACCAAACATTTTCGGGCAGCAAGAAGAAGGAAAGATCGATCGGCTGCTGCTCTTCTGCAACCGGTGCAAATCCGAGCGACGCGCCGAGACCGGCCGCGAAGAAATACCAGCCCAATATTGAAATTAGCGTCCAGACGACAAGCGAAATGAAGAAAGGTTTCGGCTGGGGAAAGAAGGAATGAAACACGGGGAGCTTTGCTTTCCTGAACTGTGAGTCTCGGGAGTGTCGGAACACTGATTGTGCCGGAAACTAAGGCAGTTCGAAGGAAGCAGCAATGGGTTCAGCCGATTGTTACGCAGATGTAATCGGTTAGGCGATTTTCCTGATGACGGGCATTACGAGCGCCGCGCAGACAAGAAGTGCTGCGGCAGCGATCACCGTCGGCAGGGTAAAGCTGCCCGAGCGTTCGGCAATCCAGCCGGCAACAATCGGTCCGACGATCTGGCCGACGCCGAAGGCGGCCGTCATCATCGCCAGGATCCGCCGCGGACTCTTCGGGGAAAGCTTGCGGCCGATTTGCAGTCCGTAGGCCGTGATCGCCAGGAACGTCGCCCCGAATAGCGCCCCGCCGATCAGCGGCGCGACCGAAGGCGGCAGCGCTACGGTGGCGAGCACACCGGCGGCCTCGATGAGAAGCGCCGCGACATAGACGCCGCCGAGTCCAAGCGGTCTGACGAGCGGCTTCCAGGCAAACAGCGCCACCGCCGCCGTCACGCCGGCAATGAACCAGCAGAGAAATTCGACGAAAGCTCCCGTCGCCGCCATGCGTGCGATGGTGACGAGGAAGGTCGCGGTGATGACGTAGCCGAAGCCGAACAGGCCGTAGGACAGCGTGACAAGCACCATCGGCCGGCTCCAGTTGAGCGCCGGTTCCTTGCCCGACCGCGCTGCCTGTGCCGGCGCCGTGGGCAAGAGCCACCAGACGATGGCGAGACTTGCCGCGCAATAGAGCGCCCCGCCGATCCAATCGGCGCGCCAGCCGCCCGGCTCATCGTGAAAGCCAAGACCAATCAGGAGCACCATGACCGACGAAAGCGCAATGCCCGCTCCAGGCCCGCCGAAATGCGCCGCCTGCACATGGTCATTGCCGGCAGCAGCCCCGTGGCTGAGCACGATCGACGAGGTGAACACCATCGCGAAGGCGCTGGCAAGGCCGGCCAGGAGCCGGATGACCGCAAAGATCGCGACGGAATCGGTGGCCGCCATCGCAGCGAGCAGGATTGCGTTGGCAAGCAGTGCCAAGAGCGCCACCAGCCGTTCGCGCCCCGCCGCCCAGCCATAAGCCGCCAGCACGGCGCCAACGAGATAACCGACGAAATTCGCCGACGCGATAAAGCCGGCATCCGCCGCCGAAAGCGGCACGCCGCTCATCATGCCGGGCAGGATCGGCGTGTAGGAGAAGCGCCCAAAGCCCATGGCCGCCGCCATGGCGACGGCGCCGGCAGCGGCGATAGAGACGAGATTCGGCGCGGAGCGAGGCGGGCGGGAAAGCATGCACCGCTTATCGCGCTGCAACGCAAAGGCCACAAACGAGTATTTCTGATCGATCGATCAATTCTGCGAAAACTTGGATTTAACCGCCGTTTTTGAACCACAACAGCTAGGCGCAGATCGAAGCGCGGGAGCGAAGGGACGTGGCGGTCAAGACCAATGAACTGACATGTGCGCCCACCACAACCACCCTCATTTCCTGTGCTTGTCACAGGAATCCCGTGCGCCCAAGTCCTTGGGCGCTGGAGACTCTCTTCAATTGTATATGGGTCAATCACCGCGCAGACGCGCGGTGGCTGGATTCCTGTGACAAGCACAGGAACAAAAAGGAGAGGTGAGCGCTCCCCACGAAGCGACCTGAAGATTCCAAGCCCAAGGGCGAGCCCACTGACCCCAGCCCTACACCCGCCCATCCGGCAGCGTCAATATCACCGGCCCATTCCGCGTCGCAACCACCGTATGCTCAAACTGCACCGTCGGCGCCTTCGGATCGGCATAGAGCGTCCAGGCGTCGTCGCCGCCTTCGGCCCATGTCGCGCCGAGCGAAAGGAATGGCTCGACGGTGAAGACGAGGCCATCCGTCATCACACGCTTTTCCGAAGGATCCGGCCAGGTCGAGAGCTCGGCCGGCTCCTCGTGCAGCGAGCGGCCGACGCCGTGGCTCGCCAGATTGGCGACCAGCGTATAGCGGTTCTTCTGCGCGAAAGCGCCGACGGCGGTGCCGATCTTTGCCAGCGATTCGCCCGATTTCACCTGGTTGAGCCCGACCCAGAGCGCCCGCTTACCGTCGCGGCAGAGCCGCTCGATTTTCGGCTTGACGGGCGGCACCGCGAAGGAGGCGCCGGTATCGGCGAAGAAGCCGTCCTTCTCGGCCGAGACGTCGATATTGATGAGATCGCCGGCGCGGATGACGCGCGGGCCGGGAATGCCGTGGGCGATTTCCTCGTTGATGCTGATGCAGGTCGCGCCCGGAAATTGATAGCAGAACTCCGGCGCCGAGCGTGCGCCCGCATCTTCGAGCACCTTGCGGCCGATCTGGTCGAGCTCCAGCGTCGTCATGCCGGGCTCCATCGTTGCCGCCATCACCTGGATGGCATTGGCGCAGATGCGGCCGATCTCCTTGAGCTTCACCAGTTCGTCGTCGTTTGCGATAACCATTCGTCTGTTCCGCCCTTCCACAGGGCGGCCGCGGCCGCCTCAAACTGAGGCTTTCACTCCTTCGCTCTTTTCAGTCAATGCCTTTCTGACGATCGGCGCCACTTTCGTCCCGTAGAGCTCGATGCCACGCATGATCTGATCATGCGGCATCAGGCCGATCGCCATCTGCAGCAGGAAGCGGTCGTTCTTGAATATCGCGTGATGGGCGATGATCTTTTCCGCGACCCGCTCGGGATCGCCGACGAAAAGCGCGCCGTTCGGCCCGCGCGAAAGATCGAAATGCGCCCGGCTCGTCGGTCCCCAGCCGCGCTCGCGGCCGATGCGGTTCATCACCTCCGCCTGTGGTCCGTAGAACTGGTCGGCGGCTCTCTCCGTCGTGTCCGCGATGAAGCCATGGACATTGATACTGGTCTTCAGCTTCGCCTGATCCTGCCCGGCCCGGCGCGCAGCCTCGCGGTAGAGATCGAAGAGCGGCGCGAAACGGCGCGGCTCGCCGCCAATGATCGCGAGCGCCACCGGCAGTCCGAGCGCGCCGGCGCGCGCCACCGACTGCGGTGTGCCGCCAACCGCGATCCACAGCGGCAGTGGATCCTGCAGCGGCCTGGGATAGACGCCGCGTCCGTTGATCGCCGCGCGAAGCTCACCCTTCCACGCGACAGTCTCATCATCGCGCAGCGCCAGCAGCAGATCGAGCTTCTCCTCGAAAAGCTGGTCGTAATCCTCGAGGTTGTAGCCGAACAGCGGGAAAGACTCGATGAACGAGCCACGCCCTGCCATGATCTCGGCACGGCCGTTCGAAATGAGATCAAGCGTCGAAAACTGCTGGAACACACGCACCGGATCGTCGGAGGAGAGCACAGTAACCGCGCTCGTCAGCCGGATGTTTTTGGTCTTGACGGCCGCAGCCGCCAGCGCCACCGCGGGAGCGGACGCCGCATAGTCCGGCCGATGGTGTTCGCCAAGCCCGAAGACATCGAGCCCCACCTGATCGGCAAGCTCGATCTCCTCGATCAGATGCTTCAGCCGTTCGGCCCCTTCCGCTCCCTTGCTGCGGGAGGGATTGGGATTGACATCGGCGAATGTGTAAAGGCCCAGTTCCATCGTCGGCATCCTGTTGAACTCGATCCGGAGATAAGGATGGCGGCGATGGAGCGCAAACACAAATTGTGGAACGGATTGTTCGAGAATCTTGATAGGCGGCGGCAGTTATTAAAGGTTCGCACCCTCAGCTACATCTAACTGAGCGAACATTGTACGATGGCAAAGAGTCCCTGCGCCATGGACATGGCGCTGCTGGATTCCTGTGACGAGCACAGGAATGAGGGAGCAAATGGTGCGCACCTGGCCAACCATATCCCATACTATTCAGAGCGTTTTTGTTAGATGCTGAACTGCGTGAACCATCGTTGTTGACCTCTGCGACTGCCAAGAACTCCCTCATTCCTGTGCTTGTCACAGGAATCCAGCAGTCGCGCGTCCGCGCGACAGGAGACTTCTCCTCTCACAGGCCCAAGAGATGAAACGAAATGTCCTCCCATTCAGGATTCTCCCGCTCGATCAGATTGAGCTTCCACAGTCGCGGCCATTTCTTAATCGTCTTTTCGCGCGTGATCGCTGTCGTCAGCAGATCATGCTCCTCGAACCACACCAGTGTCTTGACACCATACTTCGACGTAAAACCCGGCGTCAGCTCATTCTGATGCTCGTATAGCCGGCCGGCAAGATCACGCGTCACGCCGGTATAGAGCGTGCCGTTGCGTCCGGATGCGAGGATATAGACGTACCCTTTCATACCAGCAGATTGGCACAGGATAGAATCTGAATTCAACGACTTCGAAGCACAGGTGGAATCATCTTCCAAACCGCCTCGTGCCACACTTGAAGCACGGGACGGCACAGCCTTCACCACGCCGTCCCCGCCGCTCACATTTTCGCCAACAATTCCGCCAACTGATCGGCCGCCTTGCCCCATCCCTCGTGGAAGCCCATCTTCTCGTGCGCTTCCTTGTCTTCGGCGCGCCAGTGCAGCGCCTTGGCTGTATATTTCGTCCTGCCGTTACCGAGGTCTTCGAGCAGAATGACACCGGTGAAGAAAGGCTTTTCGGCAGGCACCCAGGCGCTGGTATAGGCGTCGGTGAAGACGATCTTCTCATTCTCGACGATCTCGAGATAGACGCCATGATTCGGATACCGATTGCCCTCGGGATCCTGCATGACGACAACACTCGCGCCGCCGGGGCGCACATCGAGCGTCGCGTCTGCCACACTCCACGGGCGCGGGACGAACCACTGCTTCACGAGATCCGGATCGGTCCATGCCTTGAAGATCTTATCGCGCGGGGCGTGGAATTCCCTGATAAGGACGAGTTCATGTTGCGTGCTGGCGGTCATTTCAACATCTCTCCGTTTGAATGAAACCTGTTTCGTCTCAGGTTGTTACAAGGACGTGTAAACTTCGCCGTTCCGACACCACGAAGAATTAATTTGCAATCGGCTGCGCCGCCTCTTCCTGCATCTTGTCGATCTGCCGGCGGATATGCGCGGCTTCCGCCGCCGAATGGGCAAGCGCGATGGCATGGTCGAAGGCTTCGCGCGCCTGGCTGGTCAAACCGAGCTGCTTCAGCAGCCCGCCCCGCAGACCGTGATAATAGAAATAGCCTCCGAGTTTCTCGCCGAGCGGATCGATGAGATCCAGCGCCTCCTGCGGCCCATGCAGCTTGGAAACGACGACCGCGCGATTAAGCGTTACGACAGGCGAGGGCTGAATACGCTCCAACGCCCGGTAAAGCAGATCGATTTCCGTCCAGTCGGTGTCTTCGGCACGTTTCGCGCGCGAATGGATGGCGGCGATGGCCGCCTGAAGCTGGTAGGGGCCGGGCCGGCGGTGGCGTAGCGCCTTGTCGAGCAGCGCCAGGGCCTCATTGATGAAAAGCTGGTTCCAGAGAGAGCGGTCCTGATCCTCGAGCAGCACGATCTCGCCTTCGGCGCTGAAACGCGCCGGGCGGCGCGATATCTGCAGAAGCATGAGCGCAAGCAGCCCCATCAGTTCCGGTTCGGACGGAAACATGTGCAGCATCAGCCGTGCCAGCCGGATCGCCTCGTCGCTGAAGGCGGCCGCCTCATGTTTGGGATTCGCCTGGGTGTAGCCCTCGTTGAAGATCAGATAGATCATCGTGCTGACGATCGACAGGCGTTCGGCCCTCTCCTCAGGGCTCGGCGTTTCGAAAGGCACTCCCGCCTTGGCGACGCGCGCCTTGGCCCGAGTGATGCGCTGCTCCATGGCGCTTTCGGAGACCAGGAAGGCGCGCGCGATCTGCGTCACCGAAAGGCCGGAGACGATGCGCAGCGCCAGCGCGATCTGCTGCGTCGCCGGCAGATCGGGATGGCAGCAGATGAAGAGAAGCCGCAGGATATCGTCGCGATAATTGGAAGCATCCAGCCGCTCGGCAATGTCGCTTTCGGCATCCTCAGTATCGGAAATGACGTCCTCGTCCGGCAACGCCTGCAGCTTCGATCGTTTGCGCACCGCATCGATGCCGCTGTTGCGACCGACGAAAATGAGCCATGCCGCCGGATCGCGCGGCGGTCCTCTTTCCGGCCATGTCCGGATCGCCCTCAGGCATGCCTCCTGAAACGCCTCCTCCGCGGTATCGAGATCGCGGAAATAGCGCAGCAGCGCGCCGAGCGCCTTCGGGCGGGCCGAGGCAAGCGCGAGGTCGATCCAGGCAATGTCGGTCATGATGCAGCATCTCCCGGCCTGAACACGTAGAAAGGCCGAATTTCGTAAGAGGAGGAGCCGGGATTGACCGCGGATAGCTGTTTCGAGAAGGCGACCGCCTCCTCCAGCGTTTCGAAGTCAACCACGTAAAAGCCGAGAAGCGCCTCTTTCGTTTCCGCGAAAGGCCCGTCGATGACGAGAGCCTCGTCTTTGCCCTTGCGAACGGTCGTCGCCGCCGTCGTCGGCATCAGCCGACCAACGGGACCCAGCTTACCGGCTTTGGCAAGCGGCTCCTGCACGGCGTAAAGCTTTTCCATGACGGCAGCCTCCTCCTCCTTGGTCCAGGCGAAGACGGTTTCCTCATGGGCGTAACAAAGGATTGCATAAAGCATCGGTCACTCCTCTTTCCGAATGACGAAGGAGTAACCGCTTAGCCGACAGGCCGCATCAAAAAATTATCCGGGTCAGCGGCGGTTGCAGGAACCAAGGCGCTTACCGAAGGCTAGCCTTCGGTAAGCGTCCGCTTGACCGCATTCTTCCAACCCTTGAGTTTTGCCGCCCGCACCTTCTCGTCCATGTCAGGCTCGAAACGCCGGTCGCGTTTCCATGTCGCCGAAAACCCATCCCTGTCAGGCCACACCCCCGCCCGGCTGCCGGCGAGCCAGGCCGCGCCCAGCGCCGTCGTCTCCAGGATCACCGGGCGATCGACCGGCGCGTCGAGCAGGTCGGCGAGGCGCTGCATCGTCCAGTCGGAGGCGACCATGCCGCCGTCGACGCGGAGCACCGTATCTTCGGCGCCGTTCTTCCAGTCTTTCTGCATGGCGTCGAGCAGGTCGCGGGTCTGGTAGCAGACGGCTTCGAGCGCCGCCCGGGAAAGCTCAGCGGGCCCACTGTTGCGCGTCAGCCCGAAAATCGCGCCGCGCGCCTGGGCATCCCAATATGGCGCGCCGAGGCCGGTGAAGGCGGGCACGAGATAGACCTCCTGCGTCGGATCGGCCTTTTCGGCAAGCGTGTTGGTCTCGGCGGCACTGCCGATGATGCGAAGCCCGTCCCGCAGCCATTGCACGGCAGCACCCGCGATAAAGATCGAGCCCTCAAGCGCATAGGTCGTCTCGCCGTTGAGGCGATAGGCGATTGTTGTCAGCAGCCGGTTTTTCGAACGCACCATGTCTGTGCCGGTGTTGAGCAGCGCAAAGCAGCCCGTGCCGTAAGTCGATTTCAGCATGCCCGGCGCAAAACAGGCCTGGCCGATGGTCGCCGCCTGCTGATCGCCGGCGACGCCG
Organism: Rhizobium sp. NLR22b; assembly: GCF_019685295.1. Classification (NCBI taxonomy): domain Bacteria; kingdom Pseudomonadati; phylum Pseudomonadota; class Alphaproteobacteria; order Hyphomicrobiales; family Rhizobiaceae; genus Rhizobium; species Rhizobium sp. NLR22b. The sequence continues at coordinate 78,240 of NZ_JABDWM010000010.1, read as the reverse complement.
AGGATCGGGATGGCAGCGCCGAATATCTCTAAATCGACCGTGCCGAAATCGGCGGCACAATCCTTGACCTCAGGCAGCATGGCGGCCGGCACTCTCAGAATGTCGAGCAGATCCTCGTCCCATGCATTTTCGGCAATGTTGTACATCAGCGTGCGTGAGGCGTTGGTGGCATCCGTGACGAAGCTCTTGCCGCCGGTGAGCCGCCAGATCAGGAAGGTGTCGATCGTCCCGAAGCAGAGATCGCCCCGGGCCGCACGCGCCCGCGCCCCCTTCACATTAGCAAGCATCCAGGAGAGCTTCGTGCCGGAGAAATAGGGATCAAGGATGAGTCCGGTCTTCGTTGTGAAAACCCGTTCCAGATCCTGCCGTTTCAGGTTGTCGCAGTAGCTCGCCGTGCGTCGATCCTGCCAGACGATGGCATTCTGGATCGGCCGGCCGGTCTCGCGCTCCCACACAACAACGGTCTCGCGCTGGTTGGTGATGCCAAGCGCGGCAATGTCCTTCGCCATCACCTTGGCTTCACGCAGCGCCATATGGATGGTGGAGACGACTGAATCCCAGATCTCCTCAGGATCATGCTCCACCCAGCCGGAGCGCGGATAGATTTGAGTGAATTCCTTCTGGCCTTTGCCGACGACCTGCATGGTGCCATCAAAAACGATCGCCCGTGTCGACGTTGTTCCCTGATCGATCGCCAGAACATATCCGCTCATGAAATCCTTCTCCCTGGAGCAATTCCAGCAAAAGCGCGTAGCGGTTTGCGTCCGGAATTGCGTGGATCAAAGAGATAGAGCATTTCCGTGATTCGGAGAAAAACGGAAATGCTCCACGCTGATTATCATGGCAAATCAATAGGACACGGATGCGGGCGAGAAAAGCGAATAAAGCGGAATTGCCAGCCTGCCGCCTTTGGGAATAACCTCGAGGCTAACGCTGCGACGCAGCATCGGCATTCACGGAGAAACAGCATGAGCAGATCAGTCGTCGTCACCGGCTCCACCAGCGGCATCGGTCTTGCGATCGCCACCGCCTTCGCCGAAACCGGCGACAACGTCGTTATCAACGGGTTCGGAAATGCCGATGAAATCAACGCGATCGTCGAGCGGCTTGAATCGGTATCGAAGGGCCGGGCAATCTACCATCCCGCCGACATGACCAAGCCCGCCGAGATCGCCGACCTGATCGAAACCGCCGCAAAAACCTTCGGCACCGTCGATGTCCTCGTCAACAATGCCGGCATTCAGCATGTCGAGAAGATCGAGGATTTCCCGGTCGAAAAATGGGATCAGATCATCGCCATCAACCTGTCGAGCTCCTTTCACACCATGCGCGCCGCCATTCCGCTGATGAAGGCCAAGAAATATGGCCGCATCATCAACATCGCTTCGGCTCACGGGCTCGTCGCCTCCCCCTTCAAATCCGCCTATGTGGCGGCAAAACATGGTATATTAGGCTTGACGAAGACAGCGGCGCTGGAACTTGCGGAGTTCGGCGTGACGGTCAACGCCATCTGCCCCGGCTATGTGCTGACGCCGCTCGTCGAAAAGCAGATACCCGATACCGCCAGGGCGCGCGGCATGACCGAGGAGCAGGTGAAGAGCGAAGTCATCCTCAAGGCGCAGCCGACGCGCGAATTTGTCAAGGCCGAGGAGATCGGTGCGCTGTCGATCTACCTTGCGAGCGATGCCGCCTGCCAGGTGACCGGAACCCACATCTCGATTGACGGTGGCTGGACGGCGGCCTAACCATTTGGAAAACATAACCGGGAATATCATGAACGACAGCATTCGCTTCATCCTGAATGGCGAGGACATCGAGCTCACCGATGTCGGGCCGACCGAGACGCTTCTCGATTTTCTGCGGTTGAAGCGGCGCCTCACTGGCACCAAGGAGGGATGCGCGGAAGGCGATTGCGGGGCCTGCACCGTGCTCGTCGGCCGGCTCGTCGACGGCAAGCTTGCCTATGAATCCGTCAACGCCTGCATCCGTTTCACCGGCTCGCTGCACGCCACGCACGTGGTGACGGTCGAGCACCTGGCCGGCCGGGATGGCGCGCTGCATCCGGTGCAGCAGGCGCTGGTTGATTGTCATGGGTCGCAATGCGGCTTCTGCACCCCGGGCTTCGTGATGTCGCTCTATGGGTTATGGCTGACAAAGGAAAAACCCGGTCGCCGCGAGATCGAAAAGGCATTGCAAGGCAATCTGTGTCGCTGCACCGGCTACGAGCCAATCGTCAAGGCCGCCGAGCAGGTGAGCCTGATGCGCCCGAGCGCGCTGTTCGACCCGCTGGAGCGCACGCGCTCGGAAATCATCGCACGGCTCTGGGCCATGCAGGCGAGCGGCACCATCCTGATTGCCAAAGGCGAAGACCGGTTGATCGTGCCGGCTTCTGTCCAGGCACTGGCCGAAGTTCTCTCGCAGGAGCCCGACGCGACCGTCGTTGCCGGCTCGACCGATGTCGGCCTCTGGGTGACGAAGCAGATGCGGCGGCTGAGCCCGGTCGTATTCATCAACCACCTGAGCGAATTGCAGACCGTCACCGAAAGCGAGGACGGCGTCACCATCGGCGCTGGCGTCAGCTACACCAGGGCCTTCGAAGCGATCGCCCGGAAAATCCCGGCGCTCGGGCGGCTGATCGACCGCATCGGTGGCGAGCAGGTGCGCAACATGGGCACGATTGGCGGCAACATCGCCAACGGCTCCCCGATCGGCGACAGTCCGCCGCCCTTGATCGCGCTCGGGGCGACGTTGACGCTGCGCTCCCTCGAAGGCCAGCGCAAAATCCCCCTCGAGGACTTCTTCATCGCCTACGGCAAACAGGACCGCAGGCCCGGCGAGTTCGTCGAGAGCGTCTTCGTGCCCTATCCCGCAAACAGCCGCTTTGCCGCTTACAAGATCACCAAGCGCCGCGACGAGGACATCACCGCCGTGCTCGGCGCCTTCCTGCTGACCCTCGACGACGCGGAGATCGTCACCGACATCCGCATCGCCTACGGCGGCATGGCGGCAACGCCGAAACGCGCTCGCACGGTGGAGACCGAACTGATCGGCAAATCCTGGACTGAAGCAACGATCGAGGCCGCCCGCCCCGCCTTCGACGTCGATTTCCAACCGCTCACCGACTGGCGCGCCACGGCGGAATACCGCCAGTTGACGGCGAAGAATTTGTTGACGCGGTTCTATCTGGAAACTGTCGGCGCGCCGGCGGAGCTGAAGCGGTTCGAGGAGGTGGCGTGATGGAGAAATTGATCAGAACGCCCGGAATGCAAGCCTTGATGGGAATAGTCGCGGTCTCCTCCTCTCCCTCATTCCTGTGCTTGTCACAGGAATCCAGCGCGCCCAAGTCCCTGGGCGCAGGAGACATTTCCTCAGCGTCATATGAGTCATTCACGGCGCAGACGCGCCGTGGCTGGATTCCTGTGACATCCCTCGGGCGAAGCCCTGAGGGCAAAGGAATGAGGGGGTGCGGAGTAGCCGCATTTCCTAACTCCGTTCGCGGAGGGCTGATCTAATGGACAAGTCCACCTTCGAAGACCCCAAAGTCGTCATCTCGGGCCCAATGTACGGCTCTCTGCGCCATGATTCCGCGCACAAACACGTTACCGGAACGGCCGAATATATCGACGACACCCCCGAACCCGCCGGCCTGCTGCACGGCGCGCTCGGCCTCTCCGACCGGGCACACGCCGAAATCCTCAGCATTGATCTCTCCGAGGTCGCCGCCTATCCCGGCGTCGTCTGGGTCTTCACCGGCAAGGACGTGCCCGGCGTCAACGACGTCAGCTCCAACGGCAGCCATGACGAGCCGCTGCTCGCCGAAACTTTGGTTCAGTTCCACGGCCAGCCGATCTTTGCCGTCATCGCCGAGACGCGCGAGGCCGCCCGCCGCGCCGCTTGGCTGGCGAAGATCGTCTATCGCGACCTCCCGCATTGGAGCGATATCGACGGCGCACTTGCAAACGGCAGCCCGCTGGTCACCACGCCGATGAGGCTGCAGCGCGGCGAGCCGGAAACGGAAATGCCGAACGCACCCATGCGGCTGAAAGGCCAAATGCGCATCGGCGGACAGGAGCATTTCTATCTCGAAGGCCATATCGCCGTCGCCTTTCCCGGTGAGGATGACGAGGTAACCGTCTGGTCTTCGACCCAGCATCCGAGCGAGATCCAGCACATCGTCGGCCATGTGCTCGACATCCCTTCGAACGCGGTGACGGTCAATGTGCGCCGCATGGGCGGAGGCTTCGGCGGCAAGGAAACACAGGGCAGCCAGTTCGCGGCCCTTGCCGCCCTTGCGGCCAAGAAGCTCGGCCGCGCCATCAAGTTCCGCCCCGACCGCGACGAGGATATGAGCGCCACCGGCAAACGCCATGATTTCCTCGTCGATTACGAAGTGGGCTTCGACGCTGACGGCCGTATTCACGCTGTCGATGCGACTTATGCGGCGCGTTGCGGCTTCTCCTCCGATCTCTCGGGGCCGGTGACCGACCGGGCCCTCTTTCACGCTGATTCCAGTTACTTCTACCCGCATGTGCATCTGCAGTCGAAACCCTTGAAGACGCACACGGTCTCCAACACCGCCTTCCGCGGCTTCGGCGGTCCGCAGGGCATGCTCGGCGCCGAGCGCTTCATCGAGGAGATCGCCTACGCCCTCGGCAAGGATCCGCTCGATATTCGCAAGCTGAATTTCTACGGCCAGCCGGGCTCCGGGCGCACGCTGACACCTTACCACCAGGAGGTCGAGGACAATATCATCGCCCGTGTCGTCGACGAACTGGAGGAGACGGCCGAATACCGGGCGCGACGCAACGCCATCATCGCCTTCAACCGCGACAGCCGCTACATCAGAAAGGGCATCGCGCTGACGCCGGTCAAATTCGGCATCTCCTTCACCATGACCGCCTTCAACCAGGCCGGCGCCCTCGTCCATATCTATCAGGACGGCTCGATCCACCTGAACCATGGCGGCACCGAAATGGGCCAGGGCCTCTATACCAAGGTGGCGCAGGTGCTGGCCGACAGCTTCCAGATCGATATCTCTAGGGTGAAGATCACCGCAACGACGACCGCCAAGGTGCCGAACACCTCGGCCACCGCCGCCTCCTCCGGCTCGGACCTGAACGGCATGGCGGCCTACGATGCCGCCCGCCAGATCAAGGAACGGCTGGTGGCCTTTGCCGCCGAAAAATGGGATGTGGCCCCCTCCGACGTCGTCTTCCTGCCAAACCGCGTGCGCGTCGGCGAGTTCGAGATCCCCTTCCGTGATTTCATCAAGCAGGCCTATTTCGCCCGCGTCCAGCTTTCAGCCGCCGGCTTCTACAAGACGCCGAAGATCCACTGGGACCGTAAGGCCGGCCGCGGCACCCCCTTCTATTATTTCGCCTACGGCGCCGCCTGCACCGAGGTCTCGATCGATACGCTGACCGGTGAATATCTGATCGACCGCACCGACATTCTCCACGATGTCGGCCGCTCGCTGAACCCGGCGATCGACCTCGGCCAGGTCGAAGGGGCCTTCGTCCAAGGTTTGGGCTGGCTGACGACGGAAGAGCTCTGGTGGGACGACAAGGGACGGCTGCGCACCCATGCCCCGTCGACCTACAAGATCCCGCTCGCCTCCGACCGGCCGAAAATCTTCAACGTGCGGCTGGCCGAATGGTCAGAGAATGCCGAAGCGACGATCGGCCGTTCCAAGGCGGTCGGCGAACCGCCCTTCATGCTGGCGATCTCGGTGCTGGAAGCCCTGTCGATGGCGGTCGCTAGCGTCGCCGATTATAACGTCTGTCCGAGACTCGATGCGCCGGCGACTCCGGAACGGGTGCTGATGGCTGTGGAGCGGATGAAGCGGGTGTAGGATGCGTCCGGCTGATTTGTTTTTTGAGCAGGACGGGCCGAGTGGGTGGCACCCCCCTCTGTCCTGCCGGACAGAGGGGGGGACCGCAGCCACATACCCATCGGTTGCCTTGCCATGAAGGACCTCCCCACCTTCCTCGCCGCCCACCCCGAGAGCGTCCTGGTCGACATCACCGGCACGCAAGGCTCCACTCCGCGCGAGGCCGGCGCTTTCATGCTTGTTTCGGCGAACGCCCTCTGGGGCACGATCGGTGGCGGGCAGTTCGAGTTCATGGCAATCGCAAAAGCGCGCGAGATTCTGGCTGGAACCGGCGGAACGGCCATCATGGACATCCCGCTCGGCCCCGAAATCGGCCAATGCTGCGGCGGGCGCACGCAACTGCGGTTTCGGCGGTTGACGCAAGCGCTGACGGATGAGCTCAAGGCAAGGCTTGCAGGCGAGATTGAGCGCCTGCCGGAGGTTTTTCTCTTTGGCGCCGGCCATGTCGGCCGGGCGCTGGCGGCAGCCCTTGCGCCGCTGCCGCTGTCGGTGACGGTCGTCGAAACGAGACAGCAAGAGCTTGCCAACCTGCCGGATGAAATCAAGGCCCGGCTCGTGCCAATGCCGGAAGCGTTGGTGAAAGATATTTCCGCCGGCGGCGCGGTCGTCATCCTGACCCATGACCACGCGCTGGATTTCCTCATCGCTCGCGAGGCGCTTGCGAGAACCGACCTCGCCTATACCGGCATGATCGGCTCCGCCACCAAGCGCGCCACCCTCGCAAGCTGGCTTTCACGCGAAGGCGACGGCGAGCACGGCTGGATGGAGCGGCTGACGCTGCCGATCGGCGGCTCGACGGTCAGGGACAAGCGCCCCGAAGTGATCGCCGCCATGACCGCTGCCGAGATCCTGACGGCGCTTGCGGCCTACCGCATGCGCTCGTCCTCATAATAGGGATCGCGCCCGTCGAGGAAACCGAGATCGCGCTTAACCCGATCGGGCGCGGCCGTAAGATCGAGGCGCGGCAAGCGGTGGAAACTGGCCATGAGCCAGCCGGCAAGACGTAGGAAAACACTGCTGTTCCGTTGCGGCTGGCTCTCTTCGATAGCATGGCAATCCATGACGTCACCTCATCAGATTGATGGTATGAGTTGCAGTCTGCCGCGAAAAATGCTGCAATTCCAATCGAACGATCGTCTGCCTGCATCAAGAGAACTTATCCATGAAACTTTCGAAGCAATTTCCGCTGAATGCGCTGCGCGTCTTCGAAGCCGCCGCCCGGCTTGGCAGCTTTACCAAGGCGGGTGACGAGCTCGGAATGACGCAGACGGCCGTCAGCTACCAGATCAAGCTCCTGGAGGATAATGTCGGCGAGCCGCTCTTCCTGCGTCGCCCACGCCAGATCGCGCTGACGGAGACCGGTGTACGGCTGGCCCCGAAGGTGACCGAAGCCTTCGCCATGCTGCATGACGCGATGGCGACGGCGCGCGACAGCGTCGAAGGCACGCTCGCCATCAGCTCGACCCATACCTTCGCGTCGAAATGGCTGGCGCCGCGCCTCGGCTCCTTCCATTTGAAGCATCCGGCGATCGCGGTTCGGTTTCAGGCGACCTCCGACATCATCGACTTCGGCCGCGAGCAGATCGACGTCGGCATCCGCTGGGGCGACGGTAACTGGCCGGGGCTCGCGCTGCACCGGTTGATGGGCCTGGAGTTCACGCCGATGCTGAGCCCCAAGCTGGCGGAATCGGCAGGGGGCATCAAAGAGCCGCGCGATCTGCTGAAATTCGATCTCTTCGATGCCGGCGACATCTGGTGGAAACAATGGTTCGAGGCTGCCGGCGTCACCGATACGGATCTCGATCGACGCCCGCGCAACCAGCTGGGCTCGCAGGCGATGGAAGCCGACGCGGCGATGGCCGGCCACGGCATCGCCATCCTTCACCCTGCCTTCTATGAGGCCGAAATCGCGCTCGGCCGGCTCTACCAGCCCTTCGATCTAACCCGCAGCGACGGCAAGGCCTACTGGCTCGCCTATCCCGAAAATCGCCGCAACGTACCGAAGATCAAGGCCTTCCGCAATTGGATCCTGGAGGAGATGAACGCCGCCGGAACCTGACCCGACAAACGCATCAGGGCCAATCAACCTGAACAGGGCTTAGTAGGTTCGGCTTCAAAATCCCATTTCCGGCGCGTAGAAGCAGCGCGGCGTGTTCTCGTTGGGGAACAGACAGAGGTGATAATCACCATCGCCGGACTGCATCGCCTTCGTCATCGGCAGCAGAAAGACGTGAGCATGCGTGACCAGCCGGTGGTCGCCCGGCATCAATGTCACACGATATCCGTTTGGTGTCACCGCGACGCTTTTGGACGGAATCATCTGGCAATCGCCATTATGACTGTCGCCATTGCAACAATAGGGGTCATAACTCCACCCCGAAGGTGCGTCGTGAGCCATCGCCAACGATGCGTATGCCATCATTACACACGTCAGAATGCTGCGCATGGGCATCTCTCCGTCGATGAATGCGCCGCCGATCTCCAACGGTTCTTGTTATTTCATGCCGGCGGCCTGCAAACCTAACTGTATCCGCTCATCATAGTTTCAAGATCCGCCAATTTTAGCAGATCCAATATGAGACAGTAATAATGCATGGCCTTCTCGGCAGCTTTTAGGCACGAGGGTAACAGATCGGCTGTGCGTCCGCGATTGGCGACCTCGGCAACATCGCTGGCGACTGGCGTGACCCGCGACGCTCGCCATGTTGCAAAGGGCATGTGCGGTTCATCATTCTCCTCTTCCCTCCCCGGCAAATTTTCCGCAATGTCACGAGTCGGAGGAAGATAGGGGAACTCGATGTATGAATATGCCATAGCATGGGAATGGCTCGCCTTCGCGGCGCGCTGGTTCCATGTCGTTACCGCGATCGCCTGGATCGGATCGTCCTTCTATTTCATCGCGCTCGATCTCGGACTGGTGAAACGCCCGCATCTGCCGCCCGGCGCCTATGGCGAGGAATGGCAGGTTCATGGCGGCGGCTTCTATCATATCCAGAAATATCTGGTGGCGCCCGCTCAGATGCCTGAGCATCTGACCTGGTTCAAATATGAGAGCTATTTCACCTGGATCTCGGGCTTCCTGATGCTCTGCATCGTCTATTATGGCGGTGCCGACCTTTTTCTCATCGATCGCCACGTCCTTGATATCACGCCGACGGTCGCAATCCTGATCTCGTTGGCGTCACTGGCCTTCGGCTGGGTCGTCTACGATCTGCTGTGCAAATCCCCGCTTGGCCGGGATACCTGGGGTCTTATGGCAGTGCTCTATGTCGTGCTCGTCTTCATGGCCTGGGGTTATACGCAGCTTTTCACCGGCCGCGCCGCCTTCCTGCATCTCGGTGCCTTCACTGCGACCATCATGTCGGCCAACGTCTTCATGATCATCATTCCGAACCAGAAGATCGTCGTCGCCGATCTCATCGCCGGGCGCACGCCCGATCCGAAATACGGTCAAATTGCCAAGCAGCGTTCGCTGCACAACAACTATCTGACGCTGCCCGTCATTTTCTTCATGCTGTCGAACCATTATCCGCTGGCCTTCGGTACGGCGTTCAACTGGGTGATTGCGGCGCTCGTCTTCCTGATGGGCGTCACCATCCGCCACTGGTTCAACACCACCCATGCGAGGAAAGGCCGCCCGACCTGGACCTGGATCGTCACCGTCGTCCTCTTCATCCTGATCATGTGGCTTTCGACCGCGCCAAAGCTGTTGACCGGCGATGCGGATACGGCGGCGGTCGCCCCCGCCTTCCGGCACTTCGCCGGCGATCCGCATTTTCCTGCCGTCAAGCAGCTGGTCTCGACGCGCTGTTCCATGTGCCATGCCGCCGAGCCCGCCTATGAAGGCATCGTGCGGCCACCGAAAGGCGTGATGCTCGAATACGACGCGGAAATTGCCGCCCATGCCCGGGAAATCTATATACAGGCAGGCCGCAGCCATGCCATGCCACCCGGCAACGTGACCGATATTACGCCGGACGAACGCAGGCTGCTCGTCGCCTGGTTCGAAAGCGCAGTCGAAGGCAAAAAACAATGACGTCGACACTTCTTCGCGGCCGCCTCCTCTCTTTCCATCGCGCGCCCCTGAGCCTCGCCGACAGCCAGAGTTATCTCTACGAGGAAGACGGCGGCCTGCTGATCGAGGACGGGCTGATCGCCGCTGTCGGCCCCTATGCCGAGATCAAGGCGAAAGCCGCCGAAGGCACGGCCGAGATCGATCACCGCCCGCATCTGATCCTCCCCGGCTTCATCGACATGCACCTGCATTTTCCGCAAATGCAGGTGATCGCCTCCTATGCCGCCAACCTGCTCGAATGGCTGAACACCTACACTTTCCCCGAGGAATGCCGCTTCGTCGAAAGCGCGCATGCCGAAAGGATCGCCACACATTTCTACGACGAGTTGATCCGCCACGGCACGACGACGGCGGTCGCCTACTGCTCCGTGCACAAGACCTCGGCCGACGCCTTCTTCGCCGAGGCGATGAAGCGCAATATGCGCATGGTTGGCGGCAAGGTGATGATGGACCGCAACGCCCCCCAGGGCCTGCTCGACACGCCCGAGATGGGTTATGACGAGACCCGCCAGGTGATAGCGGACTGGCACGGCAAGGGCCGCAACCACGTCGCCATCACCCCGCGCTTCGCCATCACCTCGACGCCGGCGCAGATGGAAGCGACAGCAGCGCTCGCCCGCGAATTTCCCGACCTGCACATTCAGACGCATCTGTCGGAAAACCACGACGAGATCAAATTCACCTGCGAGCTCTATCCCGAGGCGATCGACTATACCGACATTTACGCCCGCTATGGTCTGCTCGGGCCGAAGAGTCTCTTCGGCCACGCCATCCACCTGTCCGAACGCGAGGCCGATGTCATGAGCGAGGCCGGCGCCGTCGCCGTTCACTGCCCGACCTCCAACCTTTTCCTCGGCTCCGGCCTCTTTCCATTGAAGGCCTTGGCGCGACGCGAAAAGCCGGTCCGCATCGGTGTCGCAACCGATATCGGCGGCGGCTCCAGCTATTCGATGCTGAAAACAATGGACGAGGCCTATAAGATCCAGCAGTTGCTTGGTGAACGGCTGAACCCGCTGGAAAGCTACTACCTGATGACCCGCGGCAATGCCGAGGCGCTGTCGCTCGCCGGCCGGATCGGCACGCTGGACCCTGGCACCGAAGCCGACCTCGTCGTCCTCGACGCGGCCGCGACGCCGGCCATGGCGCTGAAGATGGAAACGGTAAAAACCCTGCCCGAGGAACTCTTCCTGCTTCAGACGATGGGCGACGACAGAGCGATCGCCGAGACCTACGTTTCCGGCATTGCCTTGAAAACGGGGCTTTGACGATATCGGTTCCCGCCAACAAGGTACAGTGAAGACCGTCTGGGGCGGCCGTTTCCCGTAACGCTCCTTTTGGGATTCATGTTATGGGCGATGGTCGCATTTATACGTGTAGAAGGTTCGATTCATGGCCACTCCGCTCACCATTGACGATCTGAAAAAACTCGCGCAGCGCCGCGTGCCGAAAATGTTCTTCGACTATGCGGATTCGGGCGCCTGGACGGAATCCACCTATCGGGCGAATGAAAGCGATTTCGGCGACATCAAGCTGCGCCAGCGCGTGCTGGTCGACATGAGCGACCGCACGCTCGAAACGACGATGATCGGCCAGAAAGTGTCCATGCCGGTGGCGCTCGCGCCGACCGGCATGACCGGGATGCAGCATGCCGACGGCGAGATGCTGGCCGCGCGCGCAGCGGAAGAATTCGGCGTTCCCTTCACGCTCTCGACGATGAGCATCTGCTCGATCGAGGACGTCGCCTCAGTGACGACGCGTCCCTTCTGGTTCCAGCTCTACGTGATGAGAGACAAGGATTTCGTCCTCGACCTCATCCGTCGCGCCAAGGCCGCGAAATGCTCGGCGCTGGTGCTGACCGCCGACCTGCAGATCCTCGGCCAGCGCCACAAGGACCTGCGCAACGGTCTCTCGGCCCCGCCGAAATTGACCGCGAAACATCTCTGGCAGATGGCAACCCGGCCCCTCTGGTGCCTTGATATGCTGAAGACGAAGCGCCGATATTTCGGCAATATCGTCGGCCATGCAAAGAATGTCGCCAATGTCGCCTCGGTGCCGACATTTGCGCACGAGCAGTTCGACACGCGGCTGTCCTGGTCGGATGTCGCCTGGATCAAGGAACAATGGGGCGGCCCGCTGATCATCAAGGGCATACTCGATCCGGAGGATGCGAAGGCCGCAGCCGACACCGGCGCCGATGCGATCATCGTCTCCAATCACGGCGGCCGCCAGCTTGATGGCGCCCCCTCCTCGATCAGCATGCTGCCGAAGATCGTCGATGCCGTCGGCGACCGCATCGAAGTCCATCTCGATGGCGGCATCCGCTCCGGCCAGGACGTCTTGAAGGCCGTGGCGCTTGGCGCCAAGGGTACCTATATCGGCCGCCCCTTTCTTTACGGGCTCGGCGCCATGGGAAAGGAAGGCGTCACCCTGGCGCTCAACATCATCCGCAAGGAAATGGACATCACCATGGCGCTCTGCGGCAAGCGCGACATCAACGACATAGACTCGTCGATCATATCAGGGCGGCAATGACCTGCTCTGATTGCGCGGGCGAGGCCGGCCAGACGTGCTGGCGAGCCTCTCAATCACCTGCCGTGCCATTCAGCATAGCGGCTGGCCATCGGCGGCATTGAACAGAAGGATCGCGAAAATCACGAGATAGATGGCGAGCGCAAAACGCTGCCGCCAGATGATGCGGCGCGATCCAGCAATCCGCCGCTCGAGGCCACGCGCGGCCCCGTCAAACTTGCGAAGCTGCATCCGGGACAGCACGTCGTCGACGGCGGCGAGAGCGGCGGCCTCTGTCTCGTGGCTCGACGCGAGGCGGAACAACAGCGCATCGAAAAGGAGATGGATCGCCAGCGCAAGGACGATCCCGCAGAAAACGAGCATCAAGAGCCAGCCGAGCCCGGGAGCGAAGCCTCGATATCCCCCGAGGATCGGGCCGGCGGTCAGCGGCAACAGCGCCGTCAGCCCGCAGACGATCGAATTGCGGCCGAGACTTCGCGCCGCCGCCGAGGCCGTGGCATTCCACTGCGTCATTGCAAGCCCTCCGTCACGGCATGAATGCTTTCCAAGGGCAGATGAACCCGCCGCCCCGCCCGTTCGATCAGCCGCAGCGCTTCGGCTGGATTTTCACAACGTCGGCTGATGAGCAGCCAACGCACGATGACGCCGGCGCTCCGCTGGAAACCGAGCGCACAGCAGACAAGAACCGGTCCCTGGTGGCGGGCAACCTCGATAAGGTCCGCCGCGGCAAGCGTCTGGATCTTGTCGAGGCCTATGAGATCAAGGGTGGGAAAGCTGCACCATTGCGTTGACGTCCCGCTCGGGCGCTGAAGTTCGCCGGTAAGATCGATCACCGTGGCAAAACGGTCGGCCTCGTGGCGACGCGGAAAACGGCCGAGATGGACGCCATCGGCGATCGCCACGGATGCCGGCATTCTGCGTGTCCAGAGCCAAACGTTGATGAGAGCGCCGAGCCGGTAGGGCGCCAGTAGCCAGCGACTGGTAAGTGCGGCTCGACCATCGGCACGTTTCAGAAATATCTGCGGGCCGGCGCCGAGATATCCGACTGCGACGATCGCCAGCGCAACGGCCGGCCAGAGCAACAGAAGCGCTGCAGGCGATAGAGGAGTAAAGAGTGCTGCGATGCCGAGAAATGCCAGGGCACCGCACAGATAATAAGTGCCGAGACGGCGCGACTTCGGATCGCCGCTCAACGCAAAATCGGCAAGAGGGGAACGGGCATCGCGCGGGAAAAGCCAGGTGGCAAAAAGGCCGAGCAGCACGCCGGTCGGTATGTCCATGACGTGATGCTGCCACGTCGTCAGCACGGAGGCACCGATGAGGAAGCACCAGACATGCCAGGCAAGCCGCGCCCTCCGCGGCAGCCGGCCGCGCAGATGGTCCCAGATCACCACCAGCAGCGCGATATGCAGCGACGGCGCCTGGTTGAACGGCTTATCGAAGCCGCCGAGGACGGCGAACATGAAACCAGGCAGGCCGCTCGTTGCCGGCCGCACGAAGATCGCTTCGAGCGGAAACACGATAAAGCAGGCGACCGCGATCAACTGGATCGTCAGATAACGCCTCGCCAGCATATCCACATCGCGCGGCGTCGTGTTGATGAACAGGCAGAGCCCGTAGAACAGGTTGATCGACCAATATGGAATGATCGTCCATCCGAGAAACGGAATGGCGCTTTCCCATGTGAAGGCGATGTTCGGCACATCAGCGCGTTGCGACGCCAGCCAGTTGGCGCCGCCATAGGTCAGATAGAAGAACGGCGCCAGGAAGGCGAGCCAGAGTGCGGCCCGCTTCAGGACCGGCGCTGTCCGGGAAAGAGGAGAACGTGCCTGCTCCAACGGCTTTGCCCTCAAACTCTCTCCGCCAGCGAGACGGTGAAAATGCCCCACTGGTCGATGCGCTGTTCGATCTTGCGGAAACCGGCGGCGGCGACCAGCTGGTCCATTTCTTCTTGCGTCCGCCGCCGCATCACCCACGCCTGGCCGCCGCGGTGGGAGGTGAGCGCGCGGGCGATCATCTCCAGTTGCGGATGCCATGGCTGGTTGGTGTAGATGAGCAGGCCACCGGGCTGAATCGCGCGGGCGATCCCATCGAGCGAAGCGGCGATCATCGCATTGTCGGAAAACAGCTCGTAAAGGCCGGAGACGATCGCGAGATCCGGAGCCGGCGTGATTGCAGCCAGCCCCTCGCCGTCAAAGGCGTCCTGCTGGCGGAAGCTCACGAAATCACCCAGTCCACGCGCGGCGATGCTGTTGCGGCCGGCCTCGACGTTGATGGGGGAATAATCCTGCAGCCGCACGCTATCGGGACGCACGACAGCCGTCTCGATGGCATCGAGGACATAACGGCCGTGCCCGGCCGCGATGTCGAGCATGTGGGTGCTCCGGCCGGCTGCCTTCAGGCGCTGCAGCCCCAGGTCGATCAGTTCCTGCAAGTGCAGCTTGCGCTGCCTGATGCCGCGCCAGCCGATCGCCTCGAGGAACACCTTGTCGATTAATCGCCCGCCGGGACCGAGCCCGCGCGGCTCGTTCTCGTAAACGTAATCGAGCGTCGAGCCGGAATCGAAACCGGTCTTCACCCCGGTCTTTATGCCTTCGGACACCAGCGCGCCGAGCCTGATGTTGAGACGACTGAGCGCCCAGTAGATGCCGCGCGGGGATGTGGCCTCCAGAGGGCTCGCGAGCCGGTCGGCCTCGTCCTTGGTATAGCCCTGGACATGGGCTGTGCGAAGGTCGGCAGGCGCCCGAGGCTCGGCGAAACGCGCATCGATGAAACGGCGGATCTCGGCGAGCGCAATCGCGCGGTCCTTTTCGCCAAGCGTGTCATGGTAGAAGCCGGCGAGCACATGCCGTTCCTTGATGCGGCTGCCGAGGTTTTCGTAAAACCGGTGCTGCGGCGCATGCCGCACCACCCAGTCGCTGCCGGAAATCAGCAACTGGGTCGGAACGGTGATGGCGCGGGCGTCGTCGACGACGCGGGCTGCCGCCTCATAGAGTTGCAACAGAATGTTGGAGGCAATCGGCCTAGATATCAATGGGTCGGCTTCAAAGGAGGCGATGCGCTCGGGATCATGCGTCAGAAACCTCGCCTTGACATAGGAATTGACGAAGAACGTTCCCTTGAGCTTTTCCCGGAGCGCAATGCCTTCCCTGGCAAACGGCACGTAAAGCTTGACGCTGAAGGCCGGCGAGGCCAGCACCAGCGCACGGATCGGCGGCGCATAGTCGTGCACCCAGGTGCTGGCCAGCACCGCGCCGACGCTCTGCGCAATGACGGCGATGTTTTCGACAGCAGTGCCGCTGGTCTCGCTGACATGACGGACGAAGCAATCGAGATCACGCGCCGAGGCGGCAAAGGATGGCGAATAACCGCGCTCTCCCGGCGAACGCCCGTGGCCGCGTGCGTCCCAGGCGTAGAAGGCAAAATCATCGAGGCCGAGTTCGGTGGCGAGATGGGCGACCCGGCCGCTGTGCTCGTGGCCGCGATGGAGAAGAATGATCGCGCCCTTCGCTACAGCGCCGGTCGCAGGCCATGTCCGATAAAACAGTCGGGTGCCGTCATGCGAGACAAATTCGGATTCACGCACTGGTCTGGCCGTCAAGGCCGGTTGCACGCTATCGGCAGTTTGCAGCATGATCTTCTCCAATTCTGATTGATGGATGAGTTGCAACCATTAGCGGCAACAGTGATTTGCTTTTATTGCAAAAGTCTAGCTGCAAATGTAAGTCCTTGAGAAGACCGACATGGAATGGGACTTTCCTCACAAGTACGACGATCTGCACGTCCGAGCCGATAGACTATGATCATGCCACGAAATTCCACTGAGGTAGCATGTCCGTTTACCAATTGAAGTCCCGATTTCAGGATATTCTCCGCCCTCTGGTGCGCTCCCTGGCGGCACGAGGCGTCACCGCCAATCAGGTGACCTCGGTTGCTGCCGCCATCTCGGTTGCACTTGGCCTTTTTCTGAGCGTCGCCCCGCTTCCGCATTGGTTTCTCTTGGTGCCTGTATGGTTTCTGCTGCGCATGGGCCTCAATGCCATTGACGGCATGCTGGCGCGCGAACATGGGCAGACGAGCATTTTGGGCGCCTATCTCAACGAGATCGGGGACGTCGTGTCGGATGCCGCCCTTTATTTGCCGTTTGCGCTCATCGATCCGAACGATCTGATGCCGGTCATGGCTGTCATATTCCTCTCGGCGCTGACGGAAGTTGCCGGCATCCTCGGTCAAACGGTCGGCGCAAGCCGGCGTTACGACGGGCCGCTGGGCAAGAGCGACCGTGCGGTGCTGTTCGGCGCGCTCGGCATCTTTATCGCGGTTGGAGGTACATTTGCAGCGTGGACCTCGTGGCTTTGGGCAGTTGTGGCTCTGCTTCTCGTATGGACCACCATCAACCGTATCCGCGCCGGTATTCGTGAGGCGCAAACGGCCGCCGGATAGGAAGCGGAGCCGATCGGGCGCTGGTCCTTGCATCGGCAAGCTATTCCGGAAACTATGTCGAACGCTGTTTCTTTCGAGTTGCTTGGCACGTGCTCCTTCCAAACCTCCCTCCGTTAAAACCAGGTTGTATTTTCAGCGCAACCTCTTGAAAGCACAAAAGCGGTGCTTTATGTTTTATGCTATGGCAAACATAGGTAAGACATCTCACCCATCGCTGCTGCGCTACACACTGGCGCCGGATCATCAGGCCCGGCAGGCGCTTGACGACACCATTGCCGCCTATCGCAGGATGATCGACATCCTCACTGAGATCATCGACGACAAGGCGGGCGCCAATCTCGTCGTCCTGCATGAGCTTGCCTATGAAACCGTTCGCGACCAGACGGGCCTGCCGGCACGGCTGGTCACACTCGGCCTTCGCGATTTCGCCGCCAATCGCGGCGTGATCGCCGATCCGCCGCAGCTGCCGCTCGACGACAAGCTCTTCGCCATCAAAGGCCCTGCGGACCTGACGATCGCCACCGTGCACGGACGCGTTGCCGTACCCTTCGACGTCGCAGGTTATTCCAGGGGATGGGAGAGTATTTTTCCGGCCTATCTTGTTGCCGGCCACAATCATTACGAGATTCACATCGGCGTCACGCCGAATTCCGCTCGGATGGAGGAAAACATGGCGAATGAAGGCATTCTTTCACGCATGGGTCGCCTGATCGCGGGCATCGCGAATGCAGCGGTCGACAAGGCGGAAGGCGTCAACAAGATCGCCGTTATCGAACAGGCAATCCGCGAGATCGATGCGGCGGCGGACGAGGCCCGCACCGACCTCGGCAAGGCGCGCGCCGAGGAATACCGTATCCAGAGCCGCAGGGACGAAATCGTCGAGGACATAAACGCGCTCGATGAAAAGATCCGCCTCGCCGTCTCCTCCGGGCGCGACGATCTCGCAAAGGCCGGCGTCGCCCGCCAGATCGATCTGGAATCCCAGATCGCCGCGCTCGACAAGGCGCTGGCCGATGCCAGCGAGCAGGTGGACGACGGCCAGAAAGCCCTGCAGGCTGTGCTTGCAACGCGCCGCGAGGCCGACGCCCGCCTTGCCGATTTCAAGCGTAGCATCGCCCAGCATCCCGAACAGGCCGCGGCCGGGCACGGCAGGCCCACGCCGGGCGCGGGTGCGGCCCGCGCCGCCGCCGCGGTCTCGCGGCTGACCGGCGTTCCATCAGACGAGCATATCCATAGTTCCGAACTGGACGAACTCGACCGGCTGCACCGCGAACAGGCAATCGAGGCGCGCCTCGCGCGCTTCAAGGCGGATAACCGGTAACGCCGATGGCACTTCTCTTCGCCCCCGAATGTGCTCCCTTCGCCATCGCCGCCGCCGTGCTCGCAGGCCTGACCGCAATCGAAATGCTTGCGACCGTCATGGGTTTTTCGATCATGGAATTTCTGGGAAAACCGGATTTCCATGGCCATGACGGGCTTTCGGGCTATCTGTCCTGGCTCAATGTCGGCGGCGTTCCCCTGCTCATCCTCATCATGCTGGCGCTCGGCTTCTTCGCCATGACGGGCTTTGCCATACAGGCCGTCGCCAACGCCTTCTGGGCCCCGCTTCCTGCCGCCGTCGCCGCCATTCCCGCCATCCTGGTCACGGTTCCCATGGTCAGGGCATCGAGCAGGACCGTGGCGCGGATCGTGCCGCACGACGAGACCTATGCCGTCGATCTCGACGCGCTGATCGGCCGGACCGCCGAAGTATCGCTCGGCCCGCTCGACCAGGGACTGCCCGGACGCGTCCGCGTCAAGGACCAGCATGGAAACTGGCACGTGCTGAGAGCCAAGGCCGCCAGAGACCAAGGCCCTCTCAAGGTCGGCACCGAGGTTCTCCTCGTCGATCGCAAGGCAGATGTATTTATCGCCATTCCCGCACTGGCGGATCCCGCTGCAGCGGATAATCAATCTTTCAGGGAGCAGCCATGATGTATGACATTATTCTACCGGCCAGCATCGGCATCGTTCTGATCTTCGGCATCGGTTTTGTCCTCGCCTCTCTCTATACGCGCTCCAGCCGCGACGAGGCCTATGTGCGCACCGGTCTCGGCGGCCAGAAGGTCGTGCTCGACGGCGGTTCAGTCGTTCTGCCGATCTTCCACTCGATCGCCCGGGTGAACCTGAAGACGCTGCGCCTCGAAGTCCGCCGCGGCGAAGGCGATGCGCTGATCACCAAGGACCGCATGCGCGTCGATATCGGCGCCGAATTCTACGTCCGCGTCAAACCCGACGGCTCCTCGATCGCGCTGGCCGCCCAGACGCTTGGCAGCCGCACCAACGACGCCGAGGCGCTCCGCATCCTCATCGAAGCGAAATTCGTCGATGGCCTTCGCTCGGTGGCGGCGACCATGAACCTCGACGCGCTGCAGGAGCAGCGCATGGATTTCGTCAAGGCGGTGCAGGAAGCCGTCGGCGCCGACCTCCAGTCGAACGGTCTCGAGCTGGAATCTGTGTCGCTCACCCGCCTCGATCAAACGGACATCAAGCATTTCAACGCCAACAACTTCTTCGACGCCCAAGGTCTGGCGGCGCTGACCCGCATCACCGAGGGCCGCAAGAAGGAGCGAAACGAAATCGTTCGCGATACCGAAGTCGCCATTGCCCAGAAGGATCTGGAAGCCCGCCAGCAGTCGCTGGCGATCGAACGGACGAAGCGCGAAGCCGAGCTCAACCAGGAACGCGACATCGCCAACAAATCCGCCGCGACCCGCGCCGAAACCGCGCAGCAGGAACAGGCGGCCAAACGCGCCGAGGAGGAGGCCCGCATCGCCTCCGAACAGGCGATCGCCGAGCGCGAGGCAGCCGCCAAGCAGGCCCGCGAAAGCGCAAACATCGATGCCGCCCGCGCCGTCCAGCAGCGCGATACCGAAGCCAAGCGCGACCTTCAGATCGTCGCCCAGGAAAGCGCCATCGCCGTTGCCAACAAGAGCCGCGAGGAATCCGAGGCGAAGGCCACTGCCGAAATGGCCCGCGCCCGCGCCATCGCGGCAGAGGAAAAGGTCGGCACCGCCAAGGCCATCGAAATCGCCGAGCGCGAAAAGCAGATCGCCGTGATCGACGCGCGCAAGACTGCCGAAACCGAAGCCACCGCCGTCACCGTCGGCGCCGAAGCCGAGAAACAGGCCGCGATCGACCAGGCGGAAGCCATCAAGACGCTTGCGACCGCCGAAGCGGATGCGGCGATCATCAAGGCCAAGGGCATTCTCGAAACCGGCCGGGCTCAGGCTGAAAGCGAAGCCCTGCTCAACGAAGCCCGCAACAAGCTCAGCCAGACCATCATCGAGTTCGAGATCACTCGCGAGCGTATCCGCATCATTCCCGAGGCACTCGCCGAGGCGGTCAAGCCGATCGAGAAGATCTCCGACATCAGGATCTTCGACACCGGCGGCATGCTCGGCCGCGGAAACGGCGCGAACGGTGAAAGCGGCATTGGTCTCGGCGATGGGCTGGCCGGCCAGTTGCTCTCCTATCAGGCCAACAAGCCGATCCTCGACAAATTGTTGAAGGAGGCCGGCTTCGACGGCGACAATGCCATTTCATCCCTGCTTGGAAAGCTTGATGGCGCAAAACCGGTAATTTCAGCCGCGGCTCCTGCAAAACAGGCAACCCCGCCTGCCACGCCAGTAAAGCCTGTGGCACCGGCCGCGGCTCCTGCACAGACGATCGCCCCTCAGGCGCCGGAGAAGGATTGATCAGAGCGCAGACAGGTCCGGGCTATCGCACCCAGCCTGTCGCCAGCGCGCTCGCCCAGTCGGCACGGCCCCTTTCGGCGGCCAGTGCCGACATCGCCATATGGTCGTAGGCGACGTTCCTGAACTGCCATGTCCATCCCGCCGCCGTCTTTTCTAGAATGGCATAGCCGGCCAACGGATGGCCGGCTTCGACCTTGTGATAATAGGGCAGCACGTCATCATAGGCAGGGCAGCCGACACTGCCGGGATTGACGATAAGCCGGCCATTGGAGAGGCGAACGGCGCGAGGCACATGGCTGTGGCCGCAGAGGATCAGCGGCAGGTCGATGCCTTCGGCGAGCGCCTCGATCGCTTCGATCGGCTTCAGGAAGACAAGCCCTTCCGGCGAGACGGACTCAAGCCAGTAGAGATTGTCGTCCTTCGGCGTTGCGTGGCAGAGATAGGCCTCGCCGCGATAGACGGTATCGAACGGCAGACCCCGCAGCCAATCGAGATGGGATGGCGTCAGTTGCCGGTAGGCGACGGCATCCGAGGCGTGCATTAGGGCCGGGTCCTGCTCGATGAGATAGCGGTCGTGATTGCCGCGCACCGAGGTCAGGCCGAGCGCCATCAGCAGATCAGCTGTCCGGCCGGCATTCAGCGGACTGCTGAAGAAATCACCAAGATTGACGATCTCCTCGATGCCCTGCGCCTGAATATCGGCAAGCACCGCCTCGAGCGCCAGATAGTTGCCGTGAATGTCGGCGATTGCGGCAAAACGCATCTAGCTTCCCCGGTAGGTGGAATAGCCATAGGGCGAAAGCAGCAGCGGCACGTGATAGTGCGCAGTGACATCCGCGATACCGAAGCGGATCGGCACTAGGTCGAGGAAGGCCGGATGCGGCAGCGGCGTGCCGCAGGCCCTGAGATACTCACCGGCGTGGAAGACCAATTCGTAGGTGCCGACGTGAAAGTTTTCGCCGGCAAGCATCGGGCCACCATCGACTCGGCCGTCCGCATTGGTCTCCACCGTTTTCAGATGTCTGCGGATCTCGCCGTCGAGCTGGAAAAGATCGATCCTGAGGCCCTCGGCGGGCTTGCCGAGGGCGGTGTCGAGCACATGTGTCGTCAGTCCGGTCATGGGGCTGGCTCTTTGATGACATAGGGGGTTTCGAAGAAGAATTCCTCAAGATTATTGCCAGGGCCGTCGCGGTCGACGACCAGGAAATCGGAGGTCTGGCCGAGCGCCATCAGGGGGTGATGCCAGACATTGCGGCGATAGTTCACACCCTGGTTTCCGCGCGCGAAAAACACCTGCGGCCTGCCCGGACGTCCGCCCTCGTCCTCGGAGACGACGACGAGGAAGGGGCGGCCGGAAATCGGCGAGAAACTCTGACTGCCGAACGGATGGCGCTCCATCATGTCGACGTCATAGGGGAAGCTGCGCGGCTGGCCGCGAAAGATATTGATGATGACGCGCGCGCCCTCGCCCGCCGCCTCGGCTGCGGCCAATGCATGAAAGCGCTCGGTCGTGCCGCCGTTGATGAGCCGCATCGAGGCTGGATCGGCTTCGATCACTTCGCCGAAGGGGGCGAAGGCCGATCTGGTAAGCGGGCGGATGTCGAGAAAATCAGACAATGGTTCACTCGCCTTCGGCATGCCAGTGACGAATGGCGTCGATCTCGACGAGAAGTTCCGGCAGCGTGCGATAGGTTGCATCCCAGATGTCGGAGGCATCGAGGGCGAAGACGTCTTCCAGGATACGGTTGCCCGTTCCGCAGATTTTTGTCCACGGCAGAGTGGGATGCTCGGTTGCGAATTCCGGATGGGTTACGAGCAGTCGGGACGCAGCCGCGCCGATGGTGAAGTGGCAGAAGGCAACCGCCTTGAAGGTGAGATTGTCCTCGGCGAAGGCCGCCTCATCCATTCCGCCCACGAAGTATAGCGCTTCGGCTGCCGCCTTCTGCATTTCATTGAGATAGTCGATAGCACGATGCTCGCTCATTCGCCCTCCGGCAACATCGATGTCAGGCGCAGCAGCGCGATCCGCTCGACCTGTGTCGTGGCGGTCGCGAATTCCTCATCCAGGTCATTGCCGATCCGCGTTTCGAAGGCAGAAAGGATATCGTCCTTGTCGAGCCCTTTGACGGCGATGATGAAGGGAAAGCCGAATTTTTCGACATAGGCTGCATTAAGTTCGGTGAAGCGGGCATGTTCGGCCGGGCTCAGCCGATCGAGACCGGCGCCGGCCTGCTCCTTGCGGCTGTCTTCCGTGAGTTCACCTGCTATCGCCAGACGCCCGGCAAGATCGGGATGGGCGCGCAGAATGCCGAGACGCTCATCCCGGCTTGCCGCACGGAAGACGGCGGTGAGCGCTGCGTGCACAGCTGATGCCGTCAGCGGCTCCGTTAGGCTGCCCGCGTCATAGGCGCGTTCAGCAATGAAAGGGGAATGCTCGAAGACGCCGCCGAAGCGGGAAACGAAATCCTCGCGCGACAGCATTAAAGCGCATCCGGCTGATGATGCTTGTGCCAGTGCTCGGCGATCTCGATGCGGCGCGGGATCCAGACCTTGTCATGTTTCAGCACATATTCGATGAAGCGCCTCAGAGCGGCCGCCCGGCCCGGACGCCCGACGAGGCGACAATGAAGGCCGACCGACATCATCTTCGGGCTGCCGTCCTTCCCTTCCTCATAAAGCGTATCGAAAGCATCCTTGAGATAGGTGAAGAACTGATCGCCGGCGTTGAAACCCTGCGGCGTGGCAAAACGCATGTCATTGGTTTCGAGCGTATAGGGGATGATCAGGAAGGGCTTCCCGTCGATGCCCTTCACCCAGTAAGGCAGGTCATCAGCATAGGAATCGGAGGAATAGAGGAAACCGCCCTCTTCCTGCACCAGTCGCAGCGTGTTGTCGGAAGGTTTTCCCTGGTACATCCCGAAGGGCCGCTCGCCGGTAATTTCGGTATGCAGGCGCACGGCTTCGAGAATGTGCTTGCGCTCCAGATCCTCGGGGAAATCCTTGTATTCCAGCCAGCGATAACCGTGGCTGGCGATCTCCCAGCCGGCCTCTTTCATGGCCGCGACGGCTTCGGGATTGCGGGCCATCGCCAGCGTCACGCCGTAGACGGTCGCCTGCACCTTGAGACCGGTTAACATCCGCCAGAGCCGCCAGAAGCCTGCCCGCGAACCATATTCGTAGATCGATTCCATGTTGAGATTGCGCTGCCCCGGCCAGGCGGCCGCGCCGACGATCTCCGACAGCAGGTTTTCGGAAGCCGGATCGCCTTCGAGGATGCAGCTTTCGCCGCCCTCTTCGTAATTGATGACGAACTGCACGGCGACGCGGGCGTCGCCCGGCCACTTCGGATCGGGCGTCTGACGCCCGTAGCCGACGAGATTGCGCGGGTAGGTCTCGGATACCATCAAATCACCTTCTGAAAAGACGGGGAACGGTATCATCCGCAGCCGGAATGTCGAGACGGAAACTGCGCAGCAAAATTTCTCTGTCATTCACAATGGCTTAGCTTGATATCGGCTCAGGCGATCCTGCGCGCGCTGACCTTGCCCATCGGGTGGAGCGAGTGAACGCGGAAGGGGCCGCCGGTGCCTTCCTCGATCATCAAAGCCACATTCGAAACCATCACCGGCTCCCTCAAGACGGGCTCGAAGATCGTTCGCAGCACCGGCTCGATGCGGGGCATGTCGATCGCATTGATGGGGCCCGTCACCGGCATATGGAAGCGGAACTCCTCCATCACATAGGGATTGCCCCAACGATGCAGATTGGCAAATTGCGCCGCCGACAACCCGTCGGGATCACTTCGCTCGATGTCGGCTTCACTCAGCGGCGCCCGGAAACGATCAAACTCCTGGACGATCGCCGAAGCCAGATACTGGATCGGCTCACAGGGAGCGCTCGGCATCAGGCTGTAAAAACTGCCGAGCCGGGCGATCTCCAGACGGGGAATCTGGAAAGGGGCATAGGTCCCGGCAAAACGCATGAGATCGCGCAGGAGTTGCGATTCCGACGTGCCGGCGGACAGGTGAAAAGGCGCCTTCAAAACACCGTGAAAACCATAGCGTCGCGGCACGGCGGTATAAAAGGCGATCTCGTGAATGCCGAGGCCGCGGACGGCCGGAGGCTCCACCATATCGCCCGAAAACACGTTTCGGCCTAGCCAATTGGCGGCCACGAGCGACAGGGGGTCGCTCGCCGGAGGCGTGAAGCAAATGGCATAGCGCATGCAATTTCCTCCATCAAGGAAGTGAGCGCCGGCAAGATCCGGCGCTTCCAATGCGCAAGCAGATAGGTGATTTGCATGACAGAATAACGAAACGCAGCTGTATCTAATTCACGTTTAACGTGAAGCGACAGCAATATGGCTTGATATCGCGAAGCTTTCCGGCAGCGAAAATTCACAATCTGTATCGCCGGCGATACAAATCGCAGCTTCCGCCAGCCGATGCGCCAGTCCGAAGCTGACCTTGAAACCGCCGGTCAGTGCGATCAATCGGGGATGGACGGGATGGCGGCCGATCATCGGATCGCGGTCGATGGCCTTCGGGCGAAGCCCTGCCCAGCGCTCGATGACAGGGGCGTTGCGGAGCGCCGGCGCGATCGCCCGCGCCGCCTCGATCAGCGCGTCGAGTTGCGCGTCGGTCGAGCCGGGATCGTCAAAGCGGTTCTCGCTGGTGCTGCCGATTGCCGCATACCCGCCTTCGTGCGCCACCAAGTAGAGCCCATCGAGGAAGATCGTCGGCAGCGCCGGGTCGACATCGGCCCTCAACAGCGCCGCCTGCCCCTTCACTGGCTGGCCGAGCGGCCTTTTCGCCCCCGGCGTCAGCTCCTGCAGCAACGGAAAGGACTGATGGCCGGCAGCCAGGATGCAGCGGCTGAAGGCAATGGTTTCGCCGCCAATTTCCGCGGTGCCACGATCGGGATCGAGGGCGGCAACGGCCGCATGCTCCATGATACGCACGTGTTTTGCCCGCCGCAGCAAGGCGATGAGCGCTGAGATCAATGAGCGGGGCGCAACACGGGCGGCGAGCGTATCATGCACGAAGCCACTTTCGCCGGCAGATGCGTCGGGCCAACCACCGACTGGCGCCCTGTCGAGCACATGCCAGTGGAAGTGGCGTTCGCCTGCCCGCCAATGGCGTTCGGCGTTCCCGGAATGGCCGCGGGCGATGCGCTTGAGATGCGGCTTCGGCAGCGGGATCAGCCGCCCAGACCTGTTGTAGCCAGCCGAAAGCCCGGTTTCGGCCTCAAGCGTGGCAATTTCGGTTTCAAGCGAGACCAACGCGTCGAACTGGAACTGCTTTTTCTCCGACCACTGGTCCGGCATATGCGGCATCAGCGCGCCGAGCAGGCCGCCGCTCGCGCCTCCGCCCAAGCTGCCGGCGTCGGCGAGGAGGGTGCTCATGCCGCGGCGTTCGGCATGGACGGCAGCCCAGAGACCCATGATGCCACCGCCGACGATCAGCAAATCGCAAGAAGATTGACCGGGCGCTTGCTGAGGACTATCGGCTTTTTCCATGAAAGACGTGAACCCCGATAAGATTGGCGCGGGCGCGCCGCAGCCGCTCGAATGGCGCGACGGCGATATGCCCTATTCCACCGCCTTTGGCGATCATTTTTATTGCCAGACCGATGGCCGGCTGGAATGCGGGCACGTCTTCCTGGCCGGCAACGGCCTGCCGGAGCGTTGGAGTGGGCGGCCCGAATTTGTGATCGGCGAACTCGGCTTCGGCACCGGGCTCAACTTTGCCGAGACCTGGCGGCAATGGAAACTGCACCGAGCAGACGGTCAGCACCTGCATTTCATCTCCTTCGAACTGCACCCGATGCGCGGCGAAGAGATCGGCCGGGCGCTCTCGCACTGGGGCGAAATCGATGCCGAGCGCGAAGCCCTGACGGCGGCATGGCCGCAGACGCCTGTTCGCACTGTCTCGCTCGATCTCGATGCCCAGACGCGGCTCAGCGTCGTCTGCGGCGCGGCGCTCGACGGCGTCGCGGCGGCAAAGCCCGGCTTCGACGCCTGGTATCTCGATGGCTTCGCCCCCTCGCGCAACGGCGACATGTGGTCGGTGGAACTGATGCGTGAGGTTAACGAAAAGACCGTGGCCGACGGCACCTTCGCAACTTACGCCGCGGCCGGCTTCGTGCGCCGCAACCTCATCGCCGCCGGCTTTGCCGTCGAACGCCGCAAGGGCTTCGCCGGCAAGCGCGAAATGCTCTGCGGCATAAAGGCGTTCAGCGAATAAAAGATCAGTAGCTGGTGCGCTCCGGCTGCAGCTCGTCCTTGCCGAGCCATTGCCGGATCTTCTCCTCCAGCAGTTCCGGGCTGATTGGCTTCGACATGTAGTCGTCCATGCCCGCATCGAGGCAGGCCTCGCGGTCGCTTTCGAGCGCATGGGCGGTGACGCCGATGATCGGCACCCGATGGCCCTGCCCCTTTTCCCTCTCGCGGATCGTCCGTGTCGCCTCATGACCGTTCATGACGGGCATCGAAACGTCCATCATGATGATGCGCGGCGTGTGGCTCTCCCAGGCGGTAACTGCCTCCTGCCCGTTGTTGACGACCAGGAAGGAAAGCCCCGTCGACTGCAGGATCTGGGTGAAGACGATCTGGTTGACCTCGTTGTCCTCGGCGACGAGGACGTCGACGAATTCGGCCGTCCGCTTCTGCGGCACCAGGGCAGGCGCGGGCGCCGGCACGGCCGCCTCAACCCGCAGGCGGGCGATCTCGGCTTCCGAAGCCTGCTTCACGCGGCGGGCGCGCACCACTTCGACGACGGTGTTGCGCAGCACGTTGGCGCGTGCCGGCTTCATCAGATGCGCATGGCCGTTCAGCGCCGCGAATTCCTTTTCCGTGCCGGAAATATCCATCGACGTCAGGAAGATGATCGGCAGTTCGACGAAGCGGGGATCGGCGCGCAGCCGGCGCGCGACATCGGCGCCGTTCATGTCGGGCATGTGATAGTCGAGCACGACGGCGTCCACGGTGACACCGAGATCGACCGCTGCCTTGAGGATCGCCAGACCGGTGCCGCCACCCTCGGCAGCCACTCCGTCGAAGCCCCAGAGCGAAAGCTGCTCGGTGAGAATGCGGCGGTTCACCTCATTGTCGTCGACGACGAGGATGCGCGCGCCCTGTACATTGATCGGCAGCGGCTTCGGCTCGAGGCGGGCGGCCGCCACCGCTAAAGGCAGATTGATGGTGAAGACAGAGCCCTTGCCCCATTCGCTCTCGACATTGATATAGCCGCCGAAGAGATCGACGAGGCCGGCAGTGATCGCAAGGCCGAGCCCCGTTCCCTCATGCCGGCGGGTCGACGAGGTGTCGACCTGCGAAAACTTGTCGAAGACCGTTTCGAGCTTTTCTCGGGGAATGCCGATACCGGTATCCTCGATGCGGATGATCGCCATGATCTCCCCACCAGCGATCGTCTCGAAGCCGACATCGACGAAGACATGGCCGCGCTCGGTGAACTTGACGGCGTTGCCGACGAGATTGGTGACGATCTGGCGGAAACGACCGGCGTCTCCGATCACCGCGGCCGGCAGGTCCGGTGCTGCCCGCACCAGGAGTTCGATATTCTTCTCGGCTGCATGCGAGGAGAGGAGTGTCGCCACATCCTCCACCGCTTCGGTGATATCGAAAGCGGCTTTGCGCAGTTTCATCTGTCCGGCATCGATCTTCGAAAAATCGAGGATGTCGTTGATAATAGTCAGCAGCGCATTGCCCGACTTGACGATGATGTCGATGAAGGTTTTCTGGCGCGCGTCGAGATTGGTCTTGGCCAGCAGTTCCGCCATGCCGAGTACACCATTCATCGGCGTGCGGATCTCGTGGCTCATATTGGCAAGGAATTCGGATTTGGCGCGGTCGGCGGCTTCGGCGCGCGACAGGAGCTGGCGCAATTCCTCCTCGCGGCTCTTGAGTTCGGTGACGTCGGTGAACAGCGCCACCCAATGCTGTCCCCGGCTGACCGTTGCATCCATGTTTACCCAGCGCTCGCCGCCGACATGGAAGGCGGTGGAAATCGGCTGCCTGGCCGCGATGTTGGCGCGCCACTCTTGCAGGATCTGTTCCGCCGCATCGTGGAAATCGCCGCGCGCCGCACAGAATTCGAACATGCCGAGCCAGCCTTGGCCAGCCTCGATATAGTGCGGCGGGATCTGCAGGATATCGGCCATCGCCTCATTGGACATCTTGATGATTCCGTCCTGAACGATGGCAATGCCCTGCGACATGGCGTGCGTCGCGTCGCGCATCATTTCGCCGAGCCGCTCAAGGGCTGCACGCGTCTCGTGGATTTCCTTTTCCCGCTCGCGCACCGCCGAAATATCGGCATAGGTCAGCAGGATACGATCGTTGGAGATGCGGCGGCTGTCGAAGATCACGGATTTGCCGCCCGCCCAGCCAAGCTCGATCGGCTCGGGCTCTTCGGCCTCGAACAGATGTTTGCGGAAGGCGTAGATCTCTTCCGGCGTCTGCGTCCCGTCGTAGCGGCCGAGCTCGTCATTGCGGCGGATGACGTCGATGAACGGGCGGCCGTCGAAGCGATCGTCGAGCGGCAGTTCCCAGATGCTGTAGAATTCGTCGTTGACGTAGAGAATCTGGTGGTCGTTATCGAGGATCAGCACGCCGATCGGCAGCGAACGCAGAATGCTCTCGATGTCCCGATGCAGTATCTCTTGCTGCTTGCGCGATTCAATCAGCGCCTTTTCGCGTTCCTTGAGTGGCGAGATGTCGGAAAAGGAGCCGACGACATAGGTTCGCCCATCCGCCGTCATGACACGGTTGACGCGCGAGATGACGGGATAGACATGCCCGCTATTGCTCGGCATCTCGCTCTCGAGCTCCACCGAAATGCCGTCCCTGAGCGCCAGCAGGTTTTCCTGGTAGATCGCCTCAGCACCTTCCGGCCCGAACATTTCGTGTTCGGTCATTCCCAGATACTCGGAGCGGGCGCGCCCGCTGAAGGTCTCATAATATTTGTTGGCATAGACCAGGCGGTGCTTGTCGTCGCGGACGAAAACCGCAACCGGCAGGTCCTCCAGGACGGTACGTAGAACGTCGAGTTCGTTGACGCTCTCTCCCCAAGCCGATTCGCCGGCGGCCACCGGCGTCGCGCCGTTGCGATAGGCTGCATTGACGACCAGCGGGCGCCCGTCCGCCGCAATGATGCCGATCGGATGAGCGAGATTCTCCAGTGCCTCGCGCACCTGGGCGAGGTCGGCGGCAGTTCCGGAATCGTTTACAGCCTGAGAGCTGCCGGCGGCCTTCCTGCCGGCAACGGCCCGGCGCTCGCGGTCTTCAAAGATGCCGAGGACGTAAATCCGCTCCGGCGACGGCGAGAAGCTTTCGATCTGGATGCGCTCGTGGCCAACGCCCGCGGCATCAAAGCAGACGGCGTTTTCCTCGGTGCCGAACACCAGCGCACGGCGCTCCTTATCCTCGCGATCCTCTTCCTCGGGACGGTCGAAGAGCTCGCGGCTCCGCCTGCCGATGAAATCGGAAATCTCGCGGCCGAGGAAATCGGCATAGGCCTCGTTGACGGCGATGTAGCGCAGCTCGCTATTCTTGACATAGGCCGGGGTGTCCAGATCAGCGATCCGGCGGCAAGCCAATTCCAGAATGTCGCCGGCTGATTTCAAATAATTGTCGCTCCCGCAATGAATGAAATATCAACGACAAAGACTATAACGCCGAGGCTTTTAACAAGGTTTTAACCATAAATTTCGAGAGCGGAATTTTACACGCCGGCTTATCAGGCGAAGAGGCCGCATTTTCTGCGCGAACCCGAAGCATCGTCGGCAGCAAATGCGGCCGGCCGCAATCCGTTTCGCTCTCGACTGCCGTTGAAATCATGACCAAAATTTAATCCGGAGAGCCCTTGTGCGGCCATCGCTCCGCCGCGATCCGGGCGGAGTCTGGCCATGGCTTTAGAGAAGCCAGTCTAAATCAAGGAAAATACCATGTCCGTTCTTCATAAGACCATGGCGACGGGCCTAATCGCGCTGACCTGTGCCGGCGCCTCTCTCGCCACCGCCACCACAGCCGATGCCCATCCCCGCGATGCCTTCTGGGGCGGCCTTGCCGCTGGCGTCGTCGGCGGCGCCCTGCTGTCAGAGGCCGCCCGCCCTGCCTACCCCGTCTATCCGGCCTACCCCGCCTATCGCCCTTATCCCGTCTACCGGACCTATTACCGGCCGTCTTGCCACATCGAATGGCGGCACGACGATTGGGGCGACCCCTACCGCGTCAAGGTCTGCCCGGAATAAAAACCACATCCGGCGCCGCTTGACCTCCCGGCGGCGCCGGTCCAATCCTGCCACAGAGGGAGGATCAGCATGCCGGAACCGCTCAAGAACCTGCTGCAT
This sequence comes from Rhizobium sp. NLR22b, assembly GCF_019685295.1. Taxonomy (NCBI): domain Bacteria; kingdom Pseudomonadati; phylum Pseudomonadota; class Alphaproteobacteria; order Hyphomicrobiales; family Rhizobiaceae; genus Rhizobium; species Rhizobium sp. NLR22b. The sequence goes on along the minus strand of NZ_JABDWM010000010.1, from coordinate 47,195 downwards.
GAAGGGCTGGCTGGCGATATGGCCGATCGCATCGCCTTCAACGCGCCGTCCTTCGACAGGGAGCGCTTCATAAGGCTCGCGACCGACGGCATCGCAGCGCTGGAACTAATGGAGCGCTCGGCGCTAATCCGCGACGCGCTGTTCGCCACTCTTCCCGGCGATTTCCCCGAAGCCGCCGCCATCCTGATAGCGAGCCTGCCTGCATCGGGCAGACCCGGGCTTTCCGGCTGGATGCTGTTGCCGGTCAATCAGTTCATCGCTGCCCGTGGCCCTGATCATTTCGATCTCGGCCTTGATCTCCTGAAGGCGCTGACGCCGCACTTCACCGGCGAATTCGGCATCCGTCCCTTCATCCATCGTGACCAGGAGCGCGCGCTTACCATCATCTCCAGCTGGGTCGGCGATCCCGACCAGCATGTGCGCCGGCTGGCGAGCGAAGGAACGCGGCCGCGCCTGCCCTGGGCCATGCGGCTGCCGCAGCTCGTGAAAGATCCCGCGCCAATCCTGCCGATCCTCACCGCGCTGATGGATGATCCGGAGGATTATGTGCGCCGCTCCGTCACCAACAGTCTGAACGATATCGCCAAGGATCATCCGGATCTGGTCGCCGCCCTCATCGCCGGCCACATCGAGGGTGCATCGGCCGAGCGCCGCCGTCTGCTGAAACATGCCTCTCGCACACTCCTGAAGAAAGGCCATGCGCGGGCGCTTGCCAATTTCGGTTTCGGTGCCGCTGCCGCGCTGACGTGCGAGCTGCGGCTTCTGAACGGCAGGTGATGTTCGGCGAAGGGCTGGATTTCGAAATCCGCCTGACCAATTCAGGCGAAACCACCCACTCACTGATGATCGACTACGCCATCCACCACGTGAAAGCCGATGGCTCGCTTTCGCCCAAGGTCTTCAAATGCAAGACGGTTACATTAGCCCCCCGCCAAACCCATGCGATCGGACGCCGCCACGCCATGCGGCCAATCACCACGCGGCGCTACTATCCCGGCGAGCATCGCATTGCCATCCTTGTCAACGGCGCGGAAAGCGCATCGGAAAGTTTCGTCCTCAGAATGCCCTCGCCCGACCGGAGCTAATGCCTTTTTGTGCGCTGCACTTGACTTTTCCAGCGAACTAGCCCAAATGCGGCTCAGCTTTCACCCTTCCGGCCGCCGCGTGAGCGTGCCCCTGCTAGAAAATACGAAACGCAGGAAGAAGGGACAAAAGCGCATTTCGATAGAACGCCGCACTCCCAATCAGCGGCCAGAAGCGCTGGAAAGCTTTTTCCAACTTGCAAGTTCCCACTTCACGCGGGGTTCTTGACGCCAGAATGAAACCGGATCGCATGGTGCGTTCCGGCGCTAATCATTGTGGCGCCCCGAAAGGTTATGCCTTGACTAATTTTGAATCGCTTGGTGTCTCCAAGCCGATCGTCGCAACCTTGTTCCAGCTCGGCATCGAAACACCGACGCCGATCCAGGAACAGGCCATCCCCCTCCTCCTCGAAGGCCGCGACCTGATCGGCCTTGCCCAGACCGGGACCGGCAAAACAGCCGCCTTCGGCCTGCCGCTCATCGAAAAGCTGCTCGCTGACGAGCGCCGCCCTGATAACCGGACGACGCGGACGCTGATCCTGGCGCCGACCCGTGAGCTGGTGAACCAGATCGCCGACAACCTGAAGAAGTTCATCCGCAAGTCGCATCTGCGCGTCAACGTCGTCGTCGGCGGCGTCTCGATCAACAAGCAGCAACTGCAGCTCGAAAAGGGCACCGACATCCTGGTCGCCACGCCCGGCCGCCTGCTCGACCTCGTCAACCGCCGCGCCATCACGCTGACGACGGTGCGTTATCTCGTGCTCGACGAGGCCGATCAGATGCTCGACCTCGGCTTCGTGCACGACTTGCGCAAGATCGCCAAGCTGGTGCCGAAGAAGCGCCAGACCATGCTGTTTTCGGCCACCATGCCGAAGGCGATCGCCGATCTCGCCGGCGAATATCTCGTCGATCCCGTGAAGGTCGAAGTCACGCCGCCCGGCAAGGCTGCCGACAAGGTCGAGCAGTATGTGCATTTCGTCGCCGGCAAGAACGACAAGACGGAACTGCTGCGCAAGTCGCTGACCGAAAACCCCGACGGCCGCGCCATCGTCTTCCTGCGCACAAAGCATGGTGCGGAGAAGCTGATGAAGCATCTCGACAATATCGGTTATTCCGTCGCCTCCATCCACGGCAACAAGAGCCAGGGCCAGCGCGAGCGAGCGCTGAAGGCCTTCCGCGACGGCAGCATCAAGACGCTGATCGCCACCGACGTCGCCGCCCGCGGCATCGATATCCCGGCCGTCAGCCACGTTTACAACTACGACCTGCCGGAAGTGCCGGATGCCTATGTCCATCGCATCGGCCGCACGGCGCGCGCCGGCCGCGACGGCATCGCTATCGCCTTCTGCGCCCCCGACGAGGCCAAGCTGCTGCGCGATATCGAGCGCCTGATGGGCATCGACATATCAGTTGCCAGCGGCGAGCCGCCGGCACATATCAGTGCCAGCGGCCCGCGCCGCGGCAACGGCAATGGCAACAACCGCAATCGCGGCGGCGGCCAGGGCCGCGGCGAAGGCCGTGACGATGCCAACCGTTCGGAACATCGCGGCAGCCGCCAGGAACGCCGCCCGCGCCGCGACGGCGAAGGCAGCGAAACCCGCGCCGGCGGTGAGGAACGCCGTGAGCGCCGTCCGCGTCCCGAGCGCCCAAGCCGCAACGCGGACTTCCGCGGCCAGCGCCGCGGCGAAGCGGCCCCGGATTTCGGCCCCGACAATGATCTGGCCTCGACCTCCGATTTCCGCCCGGCAAAGCCGCAGCGCCCCGCCCATGGCGGCAATGGCCACCACGCCAATGGGGAGCCGAGCGGTCATCACCGCGGCAACGGCCGGCACGCCCACGGCCGCCCGGCCCGCAAACACGGCGAAGATCGCGGCCCACACCAGGCCCAGGGCGGCGAACAGCGCCGCGACGGCAACGGCGGCAACCGCCGTGGCGGCAACCGCAACGGTGGCCAGCGCCGCGAACGCGCCTGAGGCGCCGATTGATTTCAAGGCGAAAAGGCCGGTGCTTCGGTCTTGAATATGAGGCCGGAGCATTGGGTGAGATGCCCCGGCCTTTTCTCAGCGTGCAGACGGCAACACCGCGACGGCAGTACTCGGTCGCGCTTCCCGTTTTCTGAACGGCCCCGGTTGAGGAGATCGAAGCCGCCTTCGCAGCACTGGCGGGAGCCTTGCAAAACAATGCGCTGTGAAGCCGCCGTCGACGGGCAGCATAACGCCGCAAAGACCGCGCCGAGAAGCCGGACCGCTTGCATCCCGGACGCTTGAGACCTAAATTGGCTCCATGCTTGACCATCCGTCCCGGCCGTTGTCGCCGTCAACCATCCCAGTGGATGCCCTGAGCGAAGTCCTGCAGGACTTTCGCTTGAGTGGAGTCAACTATGGGCGCTGTGAGCTCAGGCATCCATGGAGCATCGCCTTTCCGCAACAACAGCTGCTTCGTTTTCACTTCGTCAGCCAGGGTCCGTGCTGGATCCATACCGAAGCCCACGGTTGGCAGGAGTTGAACGATGGCGATCTGGTGCTGCTGCCGCAAGGCATCGCACATCGATTGGCGAGCGCGCCGGACGTTGAGGGCGACTCGCTTAAAAGCTGTCAGATTACAAATTTGGGCAGCAACGTCTGCGACGTCTTGCGGGAAGGAACGGGCGCCACTAGCACCCTCTTCTGCGGCTCCATGACTTTGGGCGCCCATGCGCTTAACCCCTTGATCGCCCTGATGCCGCCGATCATCAAGGGCTGCGACGTGGCCGGTAATGACACGATCGTAGGCCCCCTGCTGGCCGCTATGTCGGCGGAGGCGGCACAGCCCCAGATGGGAAGCGCGACGGTCTTGTCGCGTATGGCGGACTTGCTCGCAGCCCGGCTTATCCGCTGCTGGGTCAACTGCAGTGGAGCCTCCACCACCGGCTGGCTCGCCGCCATCCGCGATCCCAATATCGGTCGTGTGTTGGCGGCCATGCATAGGGATCCTGGCCATAACTGGACCCTCGAAAGCCTCGCTGGTGTGGCAGGCCAGTCGCGCTCGATCTTCGCCGAGCGCTTCAGCGCTATCTTGGGAGAAGGCGCGGCACATTATCTCGCCCGTCTGCGCATGCAGCTTGCCCGCGACTTGCTGGCGCAAAACGGCATGTCGGTTGCCGAGGTTGCCTCCCGGTTGGGCTATGAGTCCGAGGCGTCTTTCGCGCGTGCCTTCAAGCGCGTCACAAACGTTTCACCTGGGATTGTGCGTCGCACAAGTTCCGGACGAATGGATATGGATTTCGGATTTTGAGACACATATCATCCTGACAACTTCGTCTATGAAGATCTCCGAACACAGGAGATCCATCAATGACGGACACAACATCACAATTTGACGGGGCCGCAATTGGCCTGGAGACGCCTGAACCATCGGCGTGGAGCGCGGCAACCTGGTTTGCCGTTCTTTCGATGGCGGCCACCAGCTTTGCACTGGTATCTGCTGAGTTCCTGCCGGCGGGCCTGCTGACGCCAATGGCGCGCGACCTCGGCATTTCCGAAGGAACGGCCGGACAAGTCGTCACCGCCACCGCTTCCGTCGGCGCCGTGGCCGCCCTGTTGAGCAATGTTCTGATCGGCAGACTGAACCGCAAGGCGGTCTTGGTCGGTCTCAGTGCGTTGGCTGTCGGCTCTAACATACTTGCATCGTTAGCGACCGATTTTTGGCTGTTGTTGCTGGGCCGGGCTGGGTTGGGCATCGCGCTGAGCGGTTTCTGGGCGCTTTCAGTGGCCGTCGTTGCGAGGCTGGTCGGCGCAAATGCGACAGGTCGGGGCATGGCTATCGTCACCCTCGGCGTTTCGCTCGCCACGATCGCTGCCCCATCAATGGGTGCTTTGATCAGCGATTGGCTGGGATGGCGCAGCGCCATGGCAATGACAGCCGGGCTTGCCGCGCTTGCCATGCTGCTGCAGCTGCTCAGCCTGCCGACGCTCCCTACAAGCACAAGCAACAGCCTCGCCGACGTTTTCCGGCTAACGCGACGGGGCGGCATTCAACTGGGAATGCTTGCCATCCTTTTGCTGATGACCGGGCATTTTGCCGGATCGGTGTATGTGCGTCCCTTCCTAGAACAAGTGACGCTCCTTGAAACCAAATCGATCGCCCTGGCGCTGCTCGGGTTCGGCATCGCCTCCGTGATCGGCAATGTTGCCGGTGGCCGGATGGCCGACGCGAGCATCCGCATGGCACTGGCTGTCACGGCTGTATTGATGGCGTTTGCCGCACTCGCTCTGGTGCTTTGGGGCGCTCATGCCGGCGTTGCGTTTGCACTCGTCACGCTTTGGGGGTTTGCCTTCGGCATGGCGCCGGTAGTGCTGCCGACCAATCTTTCCCGCGCGGCCGCCGACGCTCTGGAGGCGGCGGGTAGCCTGATGGTCGTCTCTTTCCAGGTGGCCATCAGTATCGGCGCGGTTTTTGGCGGCTATATCGTCGACCACTACGGCGCTGTGGGACCCTTGACTCTCACCGCTGTGCTGGCTGCGTCAACGGTTGCCTTGGCGCTGCTGCAGCCCCGCAACTGATCGTTGCTTGCTGCTTGATGTGCCGAGTAGCGCTCTACGGCGCTTTGGATGTGAGGTCGTCGGCAATCGCCGGCGACCTCGGTCAGTTGAGGTTCAGGCCATCCGCTTGTTCGACATTGGCGCAGCGATCAGCCTATACGCTCGCCTGGGCCTGCTGAAGGACCCTGCGGTTTGTCATATATACGCCCGTCACGACGATCACCGTGCCCAGAATCAACGGCAGCGTCAGCCGCTCCCCGAACGCGATGAAGGCTTCGATCGCGACGGCCGGCGGCATCAGGTAGATCAGCGAAGCGGCGCGCGAGACCTGCCCGCGGCGGATGAGGTAAAGCAGCAGCCCGACACCGCCCATCGACAGGCCGAAGACCGACCAGAGAAGCGCGCCATAGGCCTGCGGGGTGCCGTCGAAATGCTGGTGTTCGAAAATCAGCGACAGCGGCAGGGTGAGGATGAGAGCGCCGACATATTGCAGCGTCGCGATGGTCCTGAGGTCGCCGGATTGCAGATGTTTCTTCTGATAAAGCGTACCGTAGGTGACGGAGCCCATGGCGATGAGGTTGATCGCCAGCGGCAGGGCGGCATGGCTGAGATCGGCCGTCGCCGGATCGAACAGCTTCGGCGAAATCGCGATGGCAATACCGATGAAGCCGAGAGCGAGGCCGACCTGTTGGGTCTTCTGCAACCGCTCGCCGACGAGAAAGGGAGCCGCCGTCGCCGTCAGCAACGGCTGCAGCGCCGCGATGATCCCAGATATGCCGGCCGGCACGCCGTTGGCGATCGCCCACCAGAGACCGGCGAGATAGAAGCCGTGCAGGAAAAAGCCGGAATAAATGGCCCGCAGCACCGTCGCCCGACTCTTCGGCCATTGGGCCTTGGTCACTAGGCAAAAGGCCAGGAAGGCCAAGGCCGACAGCGCATAACGTATCGAAAGAAAGGTAAAGGGCTCGGAATGCAGCGCCGCAAATTTCGCCACCACCCAGCCCGTGGACCAGAGGAAAACGAAGAGAGCGGGGGCAAAGCGGTCGAGGGGCATCGGGACATCTCGGGTAAAGAGTTACCGTGCTGATAGCGGCAACCGAAGGCCGCAGTCAAAGGCGAAGCGTTGATGCTTATTTGAAATTTCGCTGATGGGTGGGTGGAGAGTTACAGATTAGACATCCCGTATGGCACCCCCTCTGGCCTGCCGGCCATCTCCCCCACAAGGGTGGAGATCGACAAGCGGTTGGATCATCCGTCCCTCTCTGCTGGATCGAATAGCTCTGCCGTCGTTGTTTGGGGAAGCCAGTGCGCCCAGCCAATCTCCCCACCTATGGGGGTCCGAAGGACGGGTCGAGACCGGTGGCTCGACCCTGGGGCCGGCAGGCCAGAGGGGGTGCCGCACGGCATGCCTTCTCCTCGTCACAGGAATAAGACGTTCGAATTTGCGCCTGCACCACCAACGCATTGCGATCGACCGAAAACCAATCAAATGCTCACATTTTGCGCAATCCCGGGCGAGCAGTCATCCGCCATACCGCGCGACGCTGCTCCAAACGCCCGAATTTTCACTCTTTCCCGCACCGCAAAATCTTTTCTCCGAACTGCGCATGGTTCTTGCATTGCAATTTGCGTTGTATTCAAATGAACAAAAAAGGGGAGCCGCACCTTTGGCATTTGATGAAATGATTACCGGGGACGAGAGCCCCCGCCCGCCTTATGAAAAATATTTCGAGTGGTACAACAGCCAAGACCGGTCGCATCTGATTGCCAAGTCCCGCGACGCGGAAAATATCTTCCGGAAGACCGGCATCACCTTCGCCGTTTACGGCCATGCCGACAGTTCCGAAAAGCTCATCCCCTTCGATATCATCCCCCGCATCATCTCCGCCCGCGAATGGCGCAAGCTCGCCCAGGGTATCGAGCAACGGGTAATCGCGCTCAACGCCTTTCTGGATGATATCTATCACAAGCAGGAGATCATCCGCGCCGGCCGCATCCCGCGCGAACTGATCGAAAACAATGTCGCCTTCCTGTCCGAGATGATCGGCTTCCGCCCGCCTGGCGGCGTCTACACCCATATCGTCGGCACCGATATCGTACGAACAGGCGAAGACCAGTTTTACGTGCTGGAGGATAATGCCCGCACCCCTTCCGGGGTCAGCTACATGCTGGAAAACCGGGAAACCATGATGCAGATGTTCCCGGAGCTCTTCCATGAGAACAAGGTGCAGCGCGTCGAGGATTATCCCTACCTCTTACGCCAAAGCCTCGCCTCGCTGGCTCCTCCCGGCTGCACCGGCAAGCCACGCGTCGCGGTACTGACTCCGGGCATCTACAATTCTGCGTACTACGAACATTCCTTCCTGGCCGACATGATGGGCGTCGAACTGGTCGAGGGCTCGGATCTGCGCGTCATCGACGGCAAGGTGAAGATGCGCACGACCCGCGGCTACGAGGCGATCGACGTGCTCTACCGCCGCGTCGACGACGACTTCCTCGATCCGCTGACATTCCGGGCCGATTCCGCCCTCGGCATTCCCGGCATCATGGATGTCTACCGCTCCGGCAACATCACCATTGCTAATGCGCCGGGCACCGGCATATCGGATGATAAGGCGATTTATTCCTACATGCCGGAGATCGTCGAATTCTATACCGGCCGCAAGGCGCTGCTCGAAAACGTCCCGACTTGGCGCTGCTCGGAAGCATCGAGCCTGAAATACGTGCTGGAGCACCTGGAAGAGCTGGTCGTCAAGGAAGTGCACGGCTCCGGCGGCTACGGCATGCTTGTGGGACCGACGGCATCGAAAAAGGAGCGCGCCGATTTCGCTGAGAAGCTGAAGGCCAAGCCGAACAATTACATCGCCCAGCCGACGCTGTCGCTCTCCACCGTGCCGATCCTCGTCAACAAGGGCATCGCGCCCCGCCATGTCGACCTTCGCCCCTATGTGCTCGTTTCCGACAAGGTCCAGATTATTCCGGGCGGGCTTACCCGCGTGGCGCTGAAGCAAGGCTCGCTGGTCGTCAATTCCAGCCAGGGCGGCGGCACCAAAGACACCTGGGTACTGGAGGACTGATGCTCGGAAGAACCGCAAACGGCCTCTACTGGATGTTTCGTTACATCGAGCGCGCCGAAAATATTGCCCGTCTGGTCGATGCCGGGCTGCGCATGTCGCTCACCCGCAGCAGCGCCGGCGACGACAACTGGGACGGCGTGCTGCAAAGTGCCGGCGTACGCGAGGCCTATGACGAGGGCCACGCCAAGCTGACCAATGCCGACGCGATCGATTATCTCCTGCGCGATCGCTCCAACCCGTCGAGCGTCATGTCCTGCATCGACTTCGGCCGCAACAATGCCCGCATGGTGCGCACCGCGCTGACGCGGGAGACCTGGGAAGCGACCAACGAATGCTGGATCGATCTGAAATCCCTGCTCGAAAAGCGCGTGAAAGCCGCCGACCTGCCTGAGGTGATCGACGTCATCAAGCGCCGCGCCGGCCTCATCCGCGGCGCCTTTCATGGCTCGACGCTCAGAAACGAGCTCTATAATTTCGCCCGCATCGGCACCTTCATCGAGCGCGCCGACAATACCAGCCGTATCCTCGACGTGAAATATTACGTCCTGCTGCCCTCGGTCTCGTCAGTCGGTTCGTCTCTCGATAACGTGCAGTGGGAGTCGATCCTGCGCTCGGTGTCCGCACACCGCGCCTATAGCTGGGCCTACGACGGCGAGTACCGGGCGATGAACATTGCCGACTTCCTTACCCTCAATGTCCAGATGCCGCGCTCGCTTGCCTATTGCTACGAGAAGATCGTCAGCAATCTCGGCTATCTCGCCCAGGATTACGAGGAGCGGCTTCCCGCCCACGATACTGCCGACGCGATCCGCACCACGCTGCAGACGCGGGCGATCCGCGACATCATGGATCAGGGCCTGCACGAGTTCCTCGAGGACTTCGTCTCACGCAACAACCAGCTCGGTGCCGAGATTTCCGACGGCTACCGGTTCTACGTTTAAGCGGATCAGCACATGAGACTGAAAATCAGCCATCTCACCGAATACCGCTACGACGAACCGGCGCAGTTCTCGCTGCAACGGCTGAGACTGACACCGCCGACAACGGCAGCCCAGAACGTGCTCGGCTGGTCCCTGAAAGTCGAGGGCGCCACCCCGGAGGTGGAATACGACGACCAGTACGGCAACCACGTCAACCTGGTCTCGCTGGAAGGCACGCAGCACGTGACGCGAATCCTCGCCGAGGGCGAGGTCGAGACCGCGGACAATAACGGCGTCACCGGCCCACATACCGGTTTCTGCCCGCTCTGGCTCTTCCTGCGCGAGACGCCGCTCACCAAAAGCGGCAAGCTGGTCAAGGAACTGGTTAAAAGCGTCAGCGGCGATAACGAGCTCGCCCGTCTGCATGCGTTGATGGCCGCCATCCACGAAACGGTCGACTACCGCCCCGGCACCAGCGACACGGCGACGACGGCGGAACAGGCGCTGGAGAAGAAAAGCGGCGTCTGCCAGGACCATGCGCACATCTTCGTCGCCGCCGCCCGCGCCCTGCAGGTGCCGGCGCGTTATGTCTCCGGCTATTTGATGATGGAAGAAAAGATCGAACAGTCGGCGACCCATGCCTGGGCCGAGGCCCATATCTCCGGGCTCGGCTGGGTCGGCTTCGATCCGGCCAACGAAATCTGCCCGGATGAACGCTATGTCCGCATCGCCTCCGGCCTCTGCTACCGCGACGCGGCCCCGATCTCGGGCATGCGTATCGGCACTCCGGGGGAAACGCTGTCCGTCACCGTGAAGGTGGAAGACAACGGGCAGATGCAAAGCCAGAGCCAGAGCTGAGCGAGGGCGGTAACGGCGTATCTATCCAGCCGCGACGACCTGGAGGTGGCCGCGCGCTCCGTAGCTGAGGATTGCCTGATCCGCCGTCAGCAACGGCACGCGATGAAATCGGGCTGTAGCCGCGATGATGCGGTCCGCGGGGTCAGCATGAAACTCGCCGGGCAGCCGGACGCTGTCTATCGCGATGGAAGGCTCGATCGGCGCGAGCTGAATCCCGGGGAGCGACAGAGCGCTGTCGATCCATCGCCCGACATCGTCGCCGAGCGCCAAGCGCCCCTTCTGCACGAGCATGGCGATTTCCCAGGGTGTGATCGCCGAAATCAGAATCCGGCTTTTGCCGGTCATCTCGTCAATGATGCCCCGGGCCTGTGAACCCAGACGCGCATCGTCCTGCATTGCCCAGACGAGGATGTGCGTATCGATGACGATCAACGGAGGGCGTCCCAATCCTCCGGCTCGAGGGCCGGAGACAGAGGATCGTCATAGCGCAATACGCTGCCCTTCATCGCGCCGATGATGCTCTTGCGTTCGCCTGTGTCGCGCGCCGGGGAAAGCACGGCAACCGGCTTGCCGCGCTTGGTGATAACGATGGATTCATCGTCGCTGCGCATCTGATCGATCAGATTCAGGCATTTCGCCTTGAATTCCGCAGCACCGATTACCTTTGACATGACCATATCTCCTGTACACTTGTACAGCATATAGCACTATATCCGCATTCAACAAGTTCGAGCGCGAACGGTTCGAAAGAAATCTTCAGCAAAAAGGCGGGGCAAAAAGCCCCGCCTCTTCGCGATTCCAGATCGGCAAGCCCTGCTCAGTGGCTGTCCTTGCCGACCGCATTTCCGCGACATCCCTTGAGGAAGTCGAGATCGGCGCCAGTATCGGCTCCTTCGACATGCTGCTGATGCAGGAAGGCATAGCCCGATGTCGGCAAGTCATGGTTCGGCTGCCATTCGGCGAGACGGCGCGCCAGTTCCTCGTCTGATATGTCGAGATGCAGGCGACGGTTCGGCACGTCGAGTTCGATCATGTCGCCGTTCTTGACGACCGCCAGCGGTCCACCGACCGCCGCTTCCGGCGAGGTGTGCAGCACGACGGTACCATAGGCCGTTCCCGACATGCGGGCGTCTGATATCCGCACCATGTCGAGGATGCCCTTCTTCAGCACCTTCGGCGGCAGGCCCATGTTGCCGACCTCGGCCATGCCGGGATAACCCTTCGGGCCGCAGTTCTTCATGACCATGACGCAATTCTCGTCGATGTCGAGATTGTCGTCGTTGATCTTCGCCTTGTAGTCGTCGATATCCTCGAACACGACGGCCCTGCCCCGGTGCACCAGGAGATGCGGCGAGGCTGCCGAAGGCTTCAGCACCGCGCCCTTCGGCGCCAGGTTGCCGCGCAGCACGACGATGCCGCCCGAAGAGGTCAGCGCCTTTTCAGCAGGCAGGATGACGTCCTCGTTCCAGTTGATGACGTCCTTGACCTCGTCCCAGACGGTTTCGCCGGAGACCGTCAACGCATCCTTGTGCAGGAGGCCCGCCTCGCCGAGGCGCTTCAGCACGACGGGCAGGCCGCCGGCATAGAAGAACTCTTCCATCAGGTATTTGCCCGACGGCATCAGGTTGACGATCGTCGGAACGTCGCGGCCGCAACGGTCCCAATCGTCGAGCGTCAGATCGATGCCGACGCGGCCGGCGATCGCCAGCAGATGGATGACGGCATTGGTCGATCCGCCGATCGCCGCATTGGTGCGGATGGCGTTTTCGAAGGCCTGCTTTGACATGATCTCCGAGGGCTTCAGATCGTCCTTGACCATCTGCACGATACGGCGGCCGGTCAGTTGCGCCATGACCTTGCGGCGGGAATCGACGCCCGGGATTGCGGCATTGCCCGAGAGCGCCATGCCCAGCGCTTCGGCCATGGACGCCATCGTTGACGCCGTGCCCATCGTATTGCAGGTGCCCGACGAGCGGCTCATCGAAGCTTCCGCTTCGAGGAATTCGGCCTGCGTCATCTCGCCGGCCTTCACCATTTCGGAGAACTTCCACAGATGCGTGCCGGAGCCGACGCGCTCGCCGCGGAAATAGCCGTTCAGCATCGGCCCGCCGGTGACGACGATCGACGGCAGGTCGCAGGAGGCCGCCCCCATCAAGAGCGACGGCGTGGTCTTGTCGCAGCCGACGAGCAGCACACAGCCATCCATCGGCTGGCCACGGATCGCTTCTTCAACGGCCAGTGCCGCAAGGTTGCGGTACATCATCGCGGTCGGGCGGAAGGTGTTTTCCGATGCCGAGAACACCGGCACTTCGAGCGGGAAGCCGCCGGCCTCCCAGACGCCCGCCTTCACCTTCTCGGCGAGCTCTCTGAGATGACCGTTGCAGGGGGTCATATCCGACCAGGTGTTAAGGATGCCGATGACAGGCCGTCCGTCGAACAGGTCGTGCGGATAACCTTGGTTTTTAAGCCAGCCGCGATGATAAATCACGTCGCGGCTCGTGCCGCCGTACCATTCCTGCGACCTCAGCCTGCGCGGCCATTCCGCTTTCTTCTTCATAATCTCTGTCCTTCAGGTGATTGCCGGGCCGCCTCGTACGGCCCGGGTCATCGGATATGTCTCAAGCCAACGTGTAGGCCGTCTTGACCACGGTAAAGAATTCGCTCGCATACTTGCCCTGCTCACGCGGGCCGTAGGACGACCCCTTGCGGCCGCCGAACGGAACGTGGAAATCGACTCCCGCCGTCGGCAGGTTGACCATGACCATGCCGGCTTCCGAATTGCGCTTGAAATGCGTCGCATGCTTCAGGCTGGTCGTGGCAATGCCGGCCGAGAGCCCGAACGGCGTGTCGTTGGCGAGGGCAAGCGCCTCGTCGTAATCCTTCGCCCGGATCACCGAGACGACGGGTCCGAAGATTTCCTCGCGCGAAATGCGCATCTGGTTGGTCGCTTCGGTAAACAGCGTCGGCTGCAGATAGAAACCGGGCGTTTCGCGCGAGATGACCTCGCCGCCGAAGGCGAGCTTGGCCCCTTCCTTTTTGCCGATCTCGATATAGTCGGTATCGGTCTTCAGCTGCCGTTCGTCGACGACCGGACCGATATGGGTGCCGGCCTTGAGCGCATTGTCAACGACGAGCGTCTTCAGCTTGTCGGTGAGCGCCGCGACGAACTTGTCGTGGATGCCTTCGGTGACGATCAGACGCGAGGAAGCAGTGCAGCGCTGGCCCGTGGAGAAGAAGCCGGAATTGGCGGCAGCCTCGACGGCGACGTTGAGGTCGGCGTCGTCGAGCACCACCATCGGGTTCTTGCCGCCCATTTCCAGCTGGAACTTGCGGTTATGCTCGATGGACGCGGCGGCGACACGTCGGCCGGTGCCGGTGGAGCCGGTGAAGGTGATGCCGTGAACATCGGGGCTTTCGAGCATGGCCTGGCCTACGACCGAGCCCTTGCCCATGACGAGGTTCAGGACGCCCTTCGGCAGCCCTGCCCTATTGAGGATGTCGACGATCGCCCAGGAGCAGGCCGGCACCAGTTCGGCCGGCTTGAAGACGATCGTGTTGCCGTAGCAGAGCGCCGGCGCGATCTTCCAGGCGGGGATGGCGATCGGGAAGTTCCACGGCGTGATGATGCCGATGACACCGAGCGCTTCGCGGGTGATCTCGACACCGATATTCGGGCGAACTGACGGGATGACCTCGCCTGCGAGCCGCAGGGCCTCGCCAGCGAAGAATTCGAAGATCTGCGAGGCGCGGATGACTTCGCCGGTCGCCTCAGGCAGCGTCTTGCCCTCTTCGCGGGCGAGCAGCGCGCCGAGTTCGTCCTTGCGGGTCATGATCTCGTCGCCGGTCTTCTTCAGGATGACGTGGCGTTCCCAAATGCCCGAGCGCGACCAGGCCGGAAAGGCGGCCTTGGCGGCGGCGATAGCGTTTCTCGTGTCTTCCGCGCTGCCGTTGGCGTAGAGGCCGACGACCTCGTTCGTATCGGACGGGTTGATGTTCTTCGTCGCGTCCGTGCCGACCCATTCGCCGGCGATCAGGTTTTGATAAATGGTCATGGGCCCAACAAGCCTCCTTTACCGTTTACAAACACGGCCGGCCGCCGACGCGGCCAGGCCTCGAAAATCAGAGTTGCTTGACAACAATCTCTTCTTCGGCCGCCACCTTCAGCGGATTGCGCAGCGGCAGGCCGAATTCGGCGACTTCGATCTCGAAGAGGTCCCCCTCTTCCGTCTTGATGCCGTCGGCAAAGGACAGCGTCGCCGTGCCGAACATATGGACATGGACATCGCCCGGAACACGGAAGAGGCCATATTTGAAATGGTGATATTCGAGGTTCGCAAAGGTGTGCGACATGTTCGCCTCACCCGACAGGAAGGGCTTTTCGAAGATCACCTTGTCGCCGCGCTTGATGCGCGAAGTGCCGCGGATATCGTCGGGCGCGGCGCCGATGCGGATTTCCGGACCATAGGCCGCCGGGCGCAGTTTCGAGTGGGCCAGATAGAGATAGTTGATCCGTTCGGTGACGTGGTCCGAAAACTCGTTCGACAGGGCAAAACCGATGCGGAACGGCGAGCCGTCCTTGGCGATGACATAGATGCCCGCCATCTCAGGCTCTTCGCCGCCGTCAAGCGCGAAGGAGGGCGAGACGAGCGGAGCACCGGGGGCAGCCGTGCCATAGCCGTTGCCCTTGTAGAACCATTCGGGCTGCACGCCCTTTTTGCCAGCCTTCGGCTTGCCGTTCTCCAGCCCCATCTTGAACATCTTCATCGAGTCGGTCAGCGTTTCCTCGGCCGCCTCGGTGGTCTTCTTGTGCATGGAATCACGAGTGGCGGCAGAGCCGAGATGGGTGAGGCCGGTGCCGGTCAGATGCAGGTGGGCGGCGTCGGGATGGGTGATCGGCGGCAGGAAGCGGCCTTCAGCATAAGCCTTCTCAAGGTCGACGGTCTCGCCGTAACCATGGGCCTCGATAACAGCGGCAAGCGACTTGCCGCCGTCGGCGGCTTCCATCGCCAGCGCATAGACGCTGCCGGCGTTGTTGACCGACCTGGCCGCGCCGCCCTGCTCGCGCACGGCGACGACGATCTCTCCGTTGGCACCCTTGATCTGGGAAATAAGCACGACTTCAATCCTTCTCGTTTCGGCGAGTTTTAGAAAAAGCTCCGCCCGTCCGGCTCCCACGGGAGCCGGAATCCATCATTCATATGACTGCGAATGCCTGGGCTGCGCTTAGGCGCTCAGCCCTTGTTCTTGTTGTAGACGTCGAAGAACACGGCGGCGAGAAGCACCGCACCCTTGACCATCTGCTGCGAGTCGGTGCCGAGACCGTGGATCGACATGCCGTTGTTCATGATGCCCATGATAAGCGCGCCGATCACCGCACCCGTCACCTTGCCGACGCCGCCCTGGGCCGACGCGCCGCCGATGAAGCAGGCGGCGATGACGTCGAGCTCGAGACCGAAACCGCCCTTGGCCGTCGCCGAGTTGAGGCGCAGCGCCACGATCAGGCCGGCCAGACCGGCAAGCAGGCCCATATTGGCGAAGGTCAGGAAGGTCAGCCGCTCGGTATTGATACCGGAAAGCTTGGTCGCCTTCTCGTTGCCGCCCATGGCGTAGATGCGCCGGCCGATCGTGGTACGGCGAGTAATGAAGGCATAGGCAGCGACGAGGACGAGCATGACGACAAGCACGTTCGGGAAGCCGCGATAGATTGACAGCTGGTAGCCGAGCCCCAGGATGGCAAGCGAGACTATGATGTTCTGGGCCAGGAAGAAGCCCATCGGTTCGACGTCATTGCCATGCTTCTCGTTCGACAGGCGCTTGCGCCAGGCCAGGTAGAAGAGAGTGACGGCGCCGACGACGGTCAGGATGATCGAGGTCGAGTTGATGCCGCCCATGTCGATGAGGTTGGGCAGGAAGCCGATGCTGATCAGCTGGAACTCCGGCGGGAACGGACCGATGCTGGTGCCGGTGCCCGATGCCGTCATCACGAACAGCGTCAGGCCACGGAAAACCAGCATGCCAGCGAGCGTGACGATGAAGGACGGGATCTTGTGATAGGCGACGAAATAGCCCTGCAGGCCGCCGACCAGCGCGCCGAGCGCCAGGCAGACGACACCCGCCAGGACATAATTGACGTGCCACTGCACCGTCATCACCCCGGCGATGGCGCCGATGAAGCCGACGACCGACCCGACGGAAAGGTCGATATGGCCGGCGACGATGACCAGCAGCATGCCGAGCGCCATGATGACGATGAAGGAGTTCTGCAGAATGATGTTGGTCAGATTGAGCGGCCTGAAGAGAACGCCACCGGTCGAGAACTGGAAGAACACCATGATCGCGATGAGTGCGATGAACATGCCGTATTCGCGGATGTTGCCGCGGATATAGTCTCCGATCGAGACGACACGCCCCTGCTCAGCGATGGGTTGATTGATCGGCGTCATTGTTTCTTCTCCCCTGAGCGCATGATAGCGCGCATGATGGTTTCCTGGCTTGCTTCTCCCTTCGGCAGTTCAGCGACGATGCGTCCTTCGTTCATCACGTAGATGCGGTCACAAGTGCCAAGCAGTTCCGGCATTTCCGATGAGATCATCAGAACGCCTTTCCCATCGGCGGCAAGCTGGTTGATGATAGTGTAGATTTCGTATTTCGCGCCGACATCGATGCCGCGCGTCGGCTCGTCCAGGATCAGGACATCGGGACCGGAAAACAGCCACTTCGACAGAACCACCTTCTGCTGGTTGCCGCCGGAGAGATTGACCGTCTCCTGGAAGATGCTCGAGGAACGGATACGCAGCTTCGACCGATAGTCGGTGGCAACCCGCGATTCCTTGACGCTGTCGATCACCGAGGCATTCGACACCGCCTTCAGATTGACGAGCGTCGTGTTGTGCAGGATCGTGTCGTTGAGCACCAGGCCGAGCTGCTTGCGGTCTTCGGTGACGTAGGCGAGGCCGGCGTCGATCGCCTTGCGCACGGTGCTGACGTCGACCGGCTTGCCGTGCATCAGCGCCTCGCCCGAGACCTTGTGGCCATAGGACTTGCCGAACAGGCTCATGGCGAATTCGGTGCGCCCTGCCCCCATCAGCCCGGCGATACCGACAACTTCGCCCTTGCGAACGGTAACGTTGATATTGTGCAGGACCTGGCGGTCGCGGTGCTGCTGGTGATAGGCGTTCCAATTCTTCACTTCGAGAATGGTTTCGCCGATCGGCACCGAACGCGGGGGATAGCGGTCTTCGAGATCGCGGCCGACCATGTTGCGGATGATAATGTCTTCGCTGATCTCGTCGGCGTGACAGTCGAGCGTCTTGACGGTCATGCCGTCGCGCAGGACGGTGATCTGGTCGGCGACCTTGCGGATCTCGTTCAGTTTGTGGGAAATGATGATGGAGGTGATGCCCTGCTTGCGGAACTCCATCAGCAGGGTGAGCAGCGCATCGGAATCGCTTTCGTTGAGCGACGCCGTCGGCTCGTCGAGGATGAGCAGCTTGACGCTCTTCGACAGCGCCTTGGCGATCTCGACGAGCTGCTGCTTGCCGACACCGATGTCGGTCACCAGCGTGTTCGGAGATTCGGACAGGCCGACTTTCTTGAGCAGCTGCTTCGTGCGATTGAAGGTCTCGTCCCAGCTGATGACGCCGCTCTTGGCATTCTCGTTGCCGAGGAAAATGTTTTCGCCGATCGACAGCAACGGCACCAGCGCCAGTTCCTGGTGGATGATGACGATGCCGATTTCTTCGGAGTCCCTCAGCGCCTTGAAGTTGCGCGTCTCGCCTTCATAGACGATGTCGCCGTCATAACTTCCGGTGGGATAGACGCCCGATAGCACTTTCATCAGGGTCGATTTTCCGGCCCCGTTTTCGCCTACCAATGCGTGAATTTCACCCTTGCGAACCTTGAGGTTCACGTTCTCCAGCGCCTTGACGCCCGGGAACGTCTTGGTGATGCTCCGCATTTCGAGGATGGTATTGTCCATAGTCAAAGTTCCAGCGCCCCCAGCCCGTCAATGGATGGGTAATCATAAAATCGAAGGCCGGAACCCGCAAGCGCGAGCTCCGGCCTCCAGCTTAACTTACTTCAGCTTGTCTTCGGTGTAGTAACCGCTGTCGACGAGGATCTGCTTGTAGTTGGTCTTGTCGACGGCAACCGGCTTCAGCAGATAGGACGGAACGACCTTGACGCCGTTGTCGTAGGTCTTCGTGTCGTTGACCTCAGGCTCCTTGCCGGACATGACGGCATCGACCATGGCAACCGTGACCTTGGCGAGTTCGCGGGTGTCCTTGAAGATCGTTGAGTGCTGTTCGCCAGCAATGATCGACTTGACCGACGGGATTTCAGCGTCCTGGCCGGTGACGATCGGCAGCGGCTGAGCAGCCGTACCGTAACCAACGCCCTTCAGCGAGGAGATGATGCCGATCGAGAGGCCGTCATAGGGAGACAGGACGGCATCGACCTTGGCGTCGGTGTAGTTTGCCGAGAGCAGGTTGTCCATGCGGGCCTGGGCCGTTGCCGGATCCCAACGCAGCGTGCCGACCTTGTCCATGCCGGTCTGGCCGGACTTCACGACGAGCTTGCCCGAGTCGATGTAGGGCTGCAGGACGGACATTGCGCCATCATAGAAGAAGAAGGCGTTGTTGTCGTCCGGCGAGCCGCCGAAGAGTTCGATGTTGAACGGGCCCTTGCCGTCCTTGAGGCCGAGGCCGTCAACGATGGAGTTGGCCTGAAGAACGCCGACCTGGAAGTTGTCGAAGGTGGCGTAGTAGTCGACGTTGCCCGAATCGCGGATCAGACGGTCATAAGCGATGACCTTGATGCCGGCGTCGTGTGCCTTCTGCAGAACGTCGGACAGCGTGGTGCCGTCGATCGAAGCGATGACGAGGACCTTGACGCCCTTGGTCACCATGTTTTCGATCTGCGACAGCTGGTTCGGAATGTCGTCGTCGCCATACTGCAGGTCGGTGCCGTAACCGGCAGCCTGCAGCTGCTTGACGATGTTGTTGCCGTCATCGATCCAGCGGGCCGAAGCCTTGGTCGGCATGGCAATGCCGACGGTGCCCTTGTCGGCGGCCATCGCCGGTGCAACGAACGAAGCGACGCCGAAGGCAGCCGCGGCCATCAATGAGATAATGGATTTCATTTCTCTCTCCCTTGTTAATAGAGCAGCGGACGAAAAATCGCCCGCCCCGAAACTGTGGCAGGTTCCGTATTGGATAGTTACTTCAGATGGTGAGAAACGAAGTAGGTCTCCTCCACGATCTCACACGTGTTGAGTGCCAACCAGCACACGGCGGCAAACTGGTATGGATTCCTATAACTGTCAAATAGAATAAGTGGTAATGTGCATAACAATTTTGGTATATCGTTAAAAAGTATTACTTTTGATGGAGCGCAGTGGGGAGGCTGCAACCATGACGATCGTTTCAGAGCCCGTTTCGATGGATCACGTCGATATCCACAGCGACAATTTTGGCGACGACAGCTTTCTCCGTTCGGGACTTAAGCTAAATCACCTGCGCATCATCGTCGCAATCGAAGATAGCGGACAAATTTCCGCAGCCGCTGATGTGCTCAACATCTCGCAGCCCGCTGCATCGCGCATGCTGTCGGAAATGGAGGCGATCACCAAGACATCGCTCTATGAACGCGTCGCCCGAGGCGTGGTGCTGACAACCTTCGGCGCGGCCCTTGCCAGACGCGCCCGCAAGATCCTGCTGGAGCTGCGCGAGGCGAGCCGCGAGATCGGCGAATTGAAGAGCGGCAAGGGCGGCCCGGTGTTCATCGGCGCGGTGACGGCGCCGGCCATGAGCCTCGTCGTGCCGGCGATCAACAGGGTGCGCAAGGCCTATCCCGGCATCGAGATCAACATCCAGGTGGAGACGAGCAATGTGCTGGCGCGCGAGCTGCTTGCGGCCCGCCACGACTTCATCATCGGCCGCATTCCCGACGACCTCAACCCGCGCCTGTTCGAAGTGAAAGAGATTGGCATCGAACGCGCCTGCCTGATTGTGCGCAACCGCCATCCGCTCCTCAAAAAAAAGAAGACAAGCAGTCTTTCCGACGTCAGGGATTACGACTGGGTGTTCCAGCCGCCGGGCACGCTGCTGCGCCGCACGATCGAAGACATTTTCCTGTCGCGCGGCGTGGCGCTGCCGGGGAACATCGTCAACACCTCTTCGCTATTGCTCACCTGCGCCATCGTCTGCGAAACCGATGCGATCGCCCCCGTCGCCGTCGATGTCGCCCATTTCCTCGCCAGCCAAGGCGCCAAGGCGTCCGACGTGCGCATGCTGCCGATCGATTTCGACATCAACGTCAAGCCATACAGCCTGATCACGGCGAGAGAACGGGCGCTGCCGCCGAGCGCCAAGCTGCTCTACGACATCATCCTCGAGGAGAGCCGCAAGCAGGGCGGCTAGATGTGAGCTTTCCGGGCGACATCATGCTCCACCGATTTGACCGCAAGCCCTGCACCATCTTGCCAGGATCTAACGTCTTCGAGAGGAAGGCGCATGCTGTTCGGACAATCAGTATTTGAATCGGTGCTCGAGCGGCTGAAGGCGGAGGAAGAACCGGTCGAAGAGACGCAGGGGCCGGCTGCCCACCGCGTATCCGGGCTTGCCACCGGCCTCGCATTCGATGTCATGGAAGGCATTTCGGTCGCATCGCATCGGATCGGCGAAGCATATTTCGATAATCTGGGCAGCGAGCCTGCGGCCGAGGAGGCTCCCCCGCCGGCGCCGGAACCGGTCATGCCGGACCACCTCGCCCGCATCGCCCCGGAAGAGATCGCCGCCGAACTGGCGATCGCTGCCGCCGATACCCAACAGACGCTGAACGAGAAGCGGCGCGCCTTTGCCAGGGCCAATCATCCTGACGGCGTCGCAGAGCCTTTCCGCGACAATGCCAACAGGCGCATGATGATCGCCAATCTGCTGATCGACGAGGCGATGCGCCGCCTGCCGCAAAGCTGACGCTATCTCGAACGCCGGCAAACTCCCGACGCTATGGAAGAGAGCCGCCATCCGGCTCAATCCGAGCACGCTATATGTGCTGTTTTCCCGCGATTCAACCGATCATCATCGTACTCAGTTCGATTATTTCGCGCTGAGGTAGCGGATAAACCTCCTGCTTTTTGGTATCGGACATAGCGTATTTTCAGGATCCTACAGCCATGCCTACGCCCTTTTCAGTAGGGCACAGCGCTAACTGGCGAAATTGAATGCGATACAACACGTTGTAGCATCGAGCGGTTTAAATGTTTTCAGGAGACCGCCCACATGTCATCTACGGAAGATCCGAAGCAACCGCGCAACACGGCGCGCAGACATTTTCTAGGTGTAGCGGCAGCCGCCGGTGCTCGCCTTGCCGGCCTGGCAGCCATGGCCACGGCAATTTCCATCTCTCCGGCCAAAGCGATGGGTCGGCGTTGGGGACGGGGCGGCTCCGGTGGACACGGAGGTTCCGGCGGGAGCGGTGGCCATGGCGGCAGCGGCGCAAATTGCTTCCTGCGGGGAACGGCGATCCTCACCGATGGCGGTGAGAAGCCCGTCGAGGATCTCAGCATCGGTGATCGCGTTGCCCTTCCTGATGGCAGCACCCGTGCGGTAAAGTGGGTCGGCCGCCAAAGCTTCAAGACGAGCGGCGGACGCTGGCAAAAAGACGTCGTGCCGATCCGAGTTTGCCGCCGCGCACTGGACGGGCACACACCCCATTCGGATCTTTATCTGTCGCCTGGCCACGCGCTGTACCTGAACGGCGTTTTGATCCAGGTGAAGGAGCTCGTGAACGGCACGACGATTGCACCGGTCGCTCCCGCCCCCGACCGATCGATCGACTACTATGCCGTCATGCTCGATACGCACGAAGCTATCCTTGCCGAAGGTGCTGCGGCTGAGTCCTTCCATCTGAAAAACAGCAATCACGAGAACTTCTGCAATTTTGCAGAATACCAGCGTCTCTATGGCGAGGAACACATCGTGATGACATCTTTTGCGCCTTTGTTGGGAGGCGGCTGGTCGCATTTGAAAGCGCTTCTTCTGCTCGGCGTCTCGCCACTTTTACCGATACGCGATCCCTTCGGGGATGCTTGCGAAAAGATCGCCGCGCAAGCCAGGGAATTGTCACTCTGACAGGACGGGAATGCGCATAGACCGCGCTCGCTTCACCCGAAGCCGTGCGCCGGCTTTGCGACAATATCGAACAAAGATGTCAAGCGCGGCGCGCATCGGAAAGAGCGCGGCGCGCTTCGGCTGCGACGAAGCCGATGAGCTCGCCGATCTCTTGATCGGCGAATCGCCCGCTACTATTCCGCCTGCCCATCTTTCGAGGGCTTTTTGGCGGATGTCTCATCGGCCTCGTCCTCTCCCTCGACGCCAGGCTGCGCAGCCGGCTCTGCCGACTGCTGTTGCGGCTTGAAGGTCCAGAACAGCATATAGAAGGCATAGGCGCCGGCCGCCGCGGAGATCACCGCCCAGAAGGGATCACCGCCAATAATCTCGACCGCGGCCCAGCCGAAGCAGACGGCAACGATGCCGACACGCACCCAGAGGCGCTGGTATGCCGGATGATTCGGATCGATCAGTTGCATGTCTGTCCCCGCGGTCGCATTTTGTCGCACTGTCCTTTAGTTGGAATCTTGCAAATGTGAAAGAGTCGCGGGCTTGACGCGACGCGCAGATGATGGAATGAAAATTCCAGATTTATGGTAATTCGGTTTATTTGTTCCGAATTCAAGGGAGATTGAAATGACTGTAAGATTTGGTCTTCTCGGCGCCGGCCGCATCGGCAAGGTCCACGCCAAGGCCGTCAGCGGCGATGCCAATGCGACGCTGGTTGCGGTCGCGGACGCCTTTCCGCAGGCGGCGGAAGCAATCGCTTCTGCCTATGGCTGCGAAGTCCGCACCATCGGGGCAATCGAGGCGGCAAAGGATATCGACGCCGTCGTCATCTGCACGCCGACCGACACCCATGCCGACCTGATCGAGCGCTTCGCCCGCGCCGGCAAGGCGATCTTCTGCGAAAAGCCCATTGATCTCGACGTCGCCCGCGTCAAGGCCTGCATCAAGGTGGTGGAAGCGACCGGCGCCAAGCTGATGGTCGGCTTCAACCGCCGCTTCGACCCGCATTTCATGGCGGTGCGCAAGGTCATCGACGACGGCAAGATCGGTGATGTCGAGATGGTGACGATCACCTCGCGTGATCCCGGCGCCCCGCCGGTCGACTATATCAAGCGCTCGGGCGGCATCTTCCGTGACATGACGATCCACGATTTCGATATGGCCCGCTTCCTGCTCGGCGAAGAGCCGGTCTCGGTGCTGGCGACCGCCGCCGTGCTCGTCGACAAGGCGATCGGCGAAGCCGGCGATTATGACAGCGTCTCGGTGATCCTGCAGACCGCTTCGGGCAAGCAGGCCATCATCTCCAACTCCCGCCGCGCCACCTATGGCTATGACCAGCGCATCGAAGTGCACGGTTCCAAGGGCATGGCGGCAGCCGAAAACCAGCGCCCGGTCTCGATCGAGGTGGCAAACGGCGACGGTTACACCCGCCCGCCGCTGCATGATTTCTTCATGACCCGCTACACCGAAGCCTATGCCAACGAGATCGCCGCCTTCATCGCGGCGATCGAGAAGGGCACGAAGTTTGCCCCCTCCGGCGCCGATGGCCTGGCAGCGCTGGCGCTCGCAGACGCCGCCGTCCAGTCGGTCAAGGAAGGCAAGCTGATCAAGATCGGCTGACGGTCCTCTCCCGACCGGAAGTCGTGCATGAGATGGCCGGGCTCTGCCCGGCCGTTTTGCGTTTGGCTGTGCTCGGCCTTGTGTCAGGGCTGGCCGACTTGTGACGGGGCTGCCCCTCATCCGGCTGCTGCCATAACGGGGCGAAGGGAATATGCCGCGGCCTCTCCGTCCCTCGCTACCTCTCGCAGGGCAAGTCCCCTCGCCCCGTTATTACGGGGAGAAGGTTAGGGTGAGGGGCAGCCATCAACGCCGAAGCGCCGCCAGGATCTCTCCCTAATCCGCCCCCTGCCCCCCCGACAGCACAATATCCTGGTCGATCACCGAGAGCGCCCGGTTGAGGTGGCCCTCGAAGACGAGGATGGGTTCGTCGGCGACGACGCGGATCTCCGGCATGCCTTCCATGCGCACGATATGCGACTGCCCGAGGCCCTCTTCGATGCCCTGGCGCAGCAGGTCATAGTAGCGGGTGCCGGGGCCGGTGATGGCGATCGGCATGCGTTCGGTGAGGCTCAGCATGCGCGACAGACCGTTGCCGAGCGCCAGCCCGGCCTGGCGGAAAGCGAACGCCGAGGTTCGGTGGCCCTGGCGGGCGCGGGCGGCGATCTTGTCGAGTTCGGCGACGGGCACGAATTTGGCCGGGATCGTATCGAGCGGCACTTCGAAGGCGCTGCGCAGGATGGCGTAGAAACCGGCATAGGCTTCGATGCAGCCGCGGGTGCCGCAGCGGCAGAGACCGCCACCCGCCATGTGCAGCATGTGGCCAAAATTGGGAGCGGAGATCTCCTGGCCGGTCTGGCCGCCGCGCCGGACGATTCCGAGTCCGATGCTGTGGCCGAGCGACAGTGCCGCGAGCGAACGGAAATCGGTGCCCTTGGCGATCTCCTCGCGGGCGCCGAGCGCGGCGGCGACGAGCAGCGTCTCGTTGTCGAGGATGACCTTGGCCTGCCAGTCCGGTCGCAGCGCCGATGCGAAATCGATCTGGTCACTGCCGAAGATCGGCGACCACAGAAGAACCGGCTCGGCGGAATGGACGAGGCCCTTGGAACTGATCGAGATCAGCAGCACCTTGTCCTGGGAGATCCGGGAGCGATCGAGAATGCGCGAAAGCCCGGCCTGCACCCGGGCGACGAAGCGGACGGCACCCGCCGGATCATGCGAACGCTCCTCGCTGAAGCGGTCGATCAGCTTGCCTGCATAATCCACCAGCGAATATTGCACGGCATCCGAGGAGATGATGACGACGATCAGATAGCCGCAATCGCGCCG
Organism: Rhizobium sp. NLR22b; assembly: GCF_019685295.1. Taxonomy (NCBI): domain Bacteria; kingdom Pseudomonadati; phylum Pseudomonadota; class Alphaproteobacteria; order Hyphomicrobiales; family Rhizobiaceae; genus Rhizobium; species Rhizobium sp. NLR22b. Next base: position 21,733 of record NZ_JABDWM010000010.1, on the reverse strand, counting down.
CTGGCGCAACAGCACGCGCGGCCGGCCGCGGCCGCTTGCCGCCTGCTGCTCGGACTTTTCGATGATCTGGGCGCGTTCCAGATCGGCTGTTATCGCCGAGATGGTGGCCGAGGAAAGGCCGGTGAAATCGGATATTTCGGTATGGGCGAGCGCGCCGTGGCGCCGCAGCACGGACAGCACGAGCACGCTGTTTCTCTGCCGGACCAGCTCCGTGCTCGACTTGGTCAGCATGGATGCCGCCCTCTCCTCCTGCTTTCGTGAGACCATGACGCCGCCTGAAAACCGCTTACGGTTTTCGGCATCATGCTCTTCATCCGCCCTCACCTTCCCCTGCATCTCCGGTCGCTTTTGCGCAAGCGAATTAAGCCGGCGATGCAGAGTTGACAGTTGAAAAAATCTCTGACAGTTAATTTCTCGACTGTCGAGAAAAAAATCTCGACAGCTTTCGCGGTGGCCGGAGGAAGCATGGGCTGGGCCGGTCGCAACTCACTCGGGAGGACACTTATGAAGTCTATTATGAAACTGATGGCAGGGGCTGCCATTCTCGTTTCCGTGCATACTGCCGCCATGGCTGCCGATCTCGTCGTCGGCGTTTCCTGGTCGAATTTCCAGGAAGAGCGCTGGAAGACCGACGAAGCCGCCATCAAGAAGGCTCTCGAAGCCAAGGGCGCCAAATATATTTCCGCTGACGCGCAGTCCTCGGCCGCCAAGCAGCTCACCGACGTCGAATCGCTGATCTCGCAGGGCGCCAATGCGCTGATCATCCTTGCCCAGGATTCCGACGCCATCGGCCCGGCGATCGAAAAGGCCGCGGCCGAAGGCATCCCGGTTGTCGGCTACGACCGGCTGATCGAAAACCCGGCTGCCTTCTACATCACCTTCGACAACAAGGAAGTCGGCCGCCTGCAGGCCGAGGGCGTCTTCAAAGCCAAGCCGGAAGGCAACTACGTCTTCATCAAGGGCTCTTCTTCCGACCCGAACGCCGACTTCCTGTTCTCGGGCCAGCAGGAAGTGCTGAAGGCTGCGATCGACGCCGGCAAGATCAAGAATGTCGGCGAAGCCTATACCGACGGCTGGCTGCCGGAGAATGCTCAGCGCAACATGGAGCAGTTCCTGACCGCCAACAACAACAAGGTTGACGCTGTCGTCGCCTCCAACGACGGCACGGCCGGCGGCGCGATCGCAGCGCTCGACGCCCAGGGCCTCGCCGGCTCCGTTCCGGTGTCCGGCCAGGACGGCGACAAGGCGGCGCTGAACCGCATCGCGCTCGGCACGCAGACGGTTTCCGTCTGGAAGGACAGCCGCGAACTCGGCAAGCGCGCCGCTGAAATCGCTCTCGACCTCGCGGGCGGCAAGGATATGAGCAAGATCGACGGCGCCCAGGCCTTCAAGGGCGGGCCGAAGGGCGTGGAAATGCAGTCTGTCTTCCTGAAGCCGCTTGCCATCACCAAGGACAATCTGAACGTCGTCATCGACGCCGGCTGGATTTCCAAGGCTGAAGCCTGCCAGGGCGTCAAAGCCGGCACGGTTGCTGCCTGCAAATAGGCCAGCTTTGAATTAGAATAACCGGCGCCGCAGCGGATACCGTTGCGGCGCCGGATGCGGACGGGAATTCCAACGACGAAGTTTTCTCCGCCTCGCCGCACCATCGCAGACTTGCATTCCCTGCCGGAAGAGCGTCGCGACGCCACGCGACCGGCTTCCGGAAGCATCGCGATGGTCAGTTGAAGACAGACGAATGACGCCTTTGGCAGCCTCTCGCATGCTGGCGCAGCCGTCCAAACAAGAATGGGGGAACGGCAAACCCATGGCCGAAATGGTAAAATCAACGACCTCAAGCGGGCCGCGAACGGCGGAAGCCAATCCGGTGAGCCGCTTCTTCCGCGCCACCGAGATCGACACGCGCCTGCTCGGCATGATCGGCGCGCTCGTCATCATCTGGATCGGTTTCCACATCATCACCGGCGGCCTGTTCCTGACCCCGCGCAATCTCTGGAACCTCTCGGTCCAGACGACCGACATCGCGATCATGACGACGGGCATGGTGCTGATCATCGTCACCCGCAACATCGACCTTTCGGTCGGCTCCGTGCTCGGCCTCTGCGGCATGATCATGGGTGTGACGCAGGCGAAGATCCTGCCCGAATATATCGGCTTCGACAGCCCCTTCACCTGGGTGGTCACGCTGCTCATCGGCATCATTGCCGGCGGCCTGATCGGCACCTTCCAGGGCATGATCATCGCCTTCCTCAACGTTCCCTCCTTCATCGTCACCCTCGGCGGCCTGCTCGTCTGGCGCGGCGCGACCTGGCTCGTCACCAGCGGCCAGACGGTTGCCCCCATGGACCAGACCTTCCGCATCATGGGCGGCGGCGCCGAGGGCTCGATCGGCGCGACCTGGAGCTGGGTCGTCGGCATCGCCGCCTGCCTCTTCGTCATCGCCAGCATCATCGGCTCGCGCCATCAGCGCCGCCGCTTTGGCTTTCCGCGCCGGCCGATCTGGGCGGAATATTTTCTCGCGACCTTGAGCTGCGTGCTGATCCTCGGCGCCGTCTCGATCGCCAACAGCTATTACTGGCCGATCAATATCGCCAAGAAATATGCCGAGACCAACAATATCCCCTGGCCGGAAACCGGCCTCGATATTCCCTACGGCATCGCCGTGCCGGTGCTGATCGCCATCGTCGTCGGCATCATCATGACCTTCATCGCCACCCGCCTGCGCTTCGGGCGCTATGTCTTCGCGATTGGCGGCAACCCCGAGGCGGCCGAACTTGCCGGCATCAAGACCCGCTGGGTGACGGTGCGCATCTTCGCGCTGATGGGCGTACTCGCAGCCATTGCGGCGGCGATTTCCACCGCCCGCCTCAACGCCGCGACCAACTCGCAGGGCACGCTCGACGAGCTCTACACCATCGCCGCCGCCGTTATCGGCGGGACGTCGCTGGCAGGCGGCACCGGCACCATCGCCGGCGCCATGCTCGGCGCGCTCGTCATGCAGTCTCTGCAATCCGGCATGGTGCTGGCGCATGTCGACACACCGCTGCAGAGCGTCGTCGTCGGCACCGTCCTTGTCGTGGCGGTCTGGCTCGACACCGTCTACCGCGCCCGTGCCAAGTGAGAGGAGCTCCAGATATGGCTGATCAACGCACTCCCCTCGTGGAACTGAAAAACATCTCGATCTCCTTCGGCGGCATCCACGCCGTGGACAACGCCTCGGTCGATCTCTACCCCGGCGAAGTGGTGGCCCTGCTCGGCCATAACGGCGCCGGCAAATCGACGCTGATCAAGATCCTCTCCGGCGCCTACAAGCGCGATGGCGGCGAGATCCTTATCAATGGCGAGCCGGCCGAGATCCGCAACCCGCGCGATGCCAAGAAATACGGCATCGAGACGATCTACCAGACGCTTGCTGTGGCAGACAATGTCGACGCCGCCGCCAACCTCTATCTCGGCCGTGAACTGAAGACCCGCTGGGGCACGCTCGACGACGTGGCGATGGAAGCCTCGGCGCGCGAGGTGATGGGGCGCTTGAACCCCAACTTCAAGCGCTTCAAGGAGCCGGTGAAGGCGCTTTCGGGCGGCCAGCGGCAATCGGTGGCGATCGCCCGCGCCATCCTCTTCAACGCCCGCATCCTGATCATGGACGAGCCGACGGCGGCCCTCGGCCCGCAGGAGACGGCGCAGGTGGGCGAGCTGATCAAGCAGCTGAAGAAGGAAGGCATCGGCATCTTCCTCATCAGCCACGACATCCACGATGTCTTCGACCTCGCCGACCGCGTTTCGGTGATGAAGAACGGCCAGGTGGTGGGCCACGCCCGCACCGAGGACGTGACCAAGGACGAGGTGCTCGGCATGATCATCCTCGGCAAGGTGCCGCCGAAAGCCATCCCCGGCCCCGGCGCCATGCAGATCTGACCGCCGGCGCCCTGCCCTAGACAACCAAGCTCCGCCGCCCACAAGGCCGGCGGAGTTTTTATGTGGCATTCCGCAGGCTGACGGATAAAAACGCCCGCCAAATTGCAAGCATCGGTATTTCCGAGAATTTCGCGATTGAAGCCGGCCGCAAGCTAGGCTAAGAACCACCCATCGGACAGGCGATTCAAACCGCCTTCGGCATGCACCCGTAGCTCAGCTGGATAGAGTGTTGGATTCCGATTCCAAAGGTCACAGGTTCGAATCCTGTCGGGTGCGCCAATTTTTTCAGGCATTTTCGGGATTTGCATCAGCGGCGAAAAGCTGCAGGAAGCATATAGGAATCAAGCTCCAATAGCCTTGTCCACATCTCTCATGCCTCACTTCGCCGTTTAGCTGTGGCGGGGCGAGATCTTTGGCGCAACCTGGCACGAGGTTGTCACACGAAAACAAAAGATAACGTCGCCGCCAAAATCGTCCGGCCCGGCAGTTGTTCTTTCGATGCGAGTTATGTGCATTTAACTGCTCCTTGCGGCGGATTTGCCTTGATGCCAATGGCAGCGACCCTGACCTTGCCATGCCTCTCGACAATCTGGCTGCCATTCTATCCGAGCAGCTGAAGTGTTGGCTGACGACATCGCTGACATGGAAGATGACGACACTTACGATCTGAGCGGTTCAGCCAAATCTCTTAAATCGCGGATCTGAGGGGCACCGCGGAACCATTGATTGCCTTACGGAATTTCGTAAACTACCCTTCATTTCCGAGAGCGGTTTGAGGACGCTCCAAAGGGCATCCCGCATGAGGAGCATACAATGATCCACGAATTGCGCATCTATACATGTTTGCCGGAGAGGCTGCCGGCACTACAGCAGCGTTTCGAGACCGCGACGCTGGCGATCTGGGAACGCCTCGGCATCCGCTCACTCGGCTTCTGGACGACGATGATCGGTTCTTCCAGCAACGATCTGACCTATCTGCTCGAATGGCGGTCGCTGGCGGAGCGCGAGCAGAAATGGGCCGAATTCATCGCTGATCGTGAGTGGCAGGAAGCGAAGGCGAAGAGCGAGGCGGATGGGGCGATCGTCGCCAACATCACCAGTTCGCTGCTGAAGCCGACACGCTTCTACCGCGGCTTCTCCAACCCGTCGGAATAACGGTTACGGCCGGCCATGACCACGCGCGACACCGTCACCCTCCCTGAAGACGCCGCCAGCCGGATCGCAGATAGTTCGCGAGCTGATTTGCCGATCATGCGATGTTGATGGAAGTGCCTAAACCGTATTATGGCGAGCACCTACGTGCGAAATGATGACAGCCAAGCGGTCTACTTACACCTCTACCTTCATCGAGCCGTACGGGAGCGGCCTAGCGAGCTTAGTCATCATGCCTTCTAGCGCCATTTCTGTTTGAGCGCGCCGCCAACCGTGGACATTTGAGGCTCCCGAGTTCGACGGAACAGCCTCGATCCCACAGAGAGTCGGACAGCAGGCATTTAAGTCACTGCTAATGCTCCCCATATAAGATGCTGCGCCGGTCGGGTTCTTCGTCCGGCGTAGCGGCGTGCTCCTGCGTTCATGGATGGTGCAGTTGAGCCGCCGCACTTCTTTCTCAACGGAAGCCGAAGAAGCTCAGGATAGCGAGTACGATGACTACGGCGCCGACGAGCCAGATTAGGTTATTCATGTGAAATCTCCTTCAAGATGAAATGAGCCAAGCTGCAAGCACATAATGTGTGGCGGCAGTTCATGTTCCATTTCTCATTGCCTGGACATAGACGAGCTGCCCTCCTTTGCGCGCGGCGAGCAGAAGCCTGCCGATGCCGCCGAACGAGGCTGTCGACTTCTCATATCCAATGATCGCGAAGCTGTCGCTCTGGATGCATTTGATCTTCAGTCACTCGCCGCCTCGGCCGCTCCGATAGGTGCTGTTCCGATCCTTGGCGATGATCCCCTCCCCGCTCCCTCGTAAACATCTATCGAACGAATGGGGAAGAGATCGGGAAGAAGCTCCTTGTGGAATGCTTCGCTCGCAGCTGGAGCCCGAGGCGACGCAACGATTGGTGTGATTGAGGTCGAATAGGGGATGGCCGCCCAACGCACAGGAGATACAATGCTCGGGGTATAGCAAAGTGATCGCTGAGCAGCCCACCCACCTCAATGTTACGAGATATTACTGCAAGTAGAAGTCAATTTGTGTTTTCGTGCGAAATCGAAAAATATTCCCACTGGTTGAAAATTCATTTGTGAACGCAGAACCGTTAAAAGTAATATTTTTGAAAAATTTCTGAGCTCGTGCAAAGTAATTTGCAGCGCCCAGGTGCGCGATTCCTTCAAAAGAACCCCACTGTGCCAACCCCCGCTAAGCTGCGGGGGCGCTGTTTGTCCAGCATCGTACCGGAACCGCATTGGACAATACAGGTTAACTCACCGGATCGCGGGAGAAGCCAGTACTTCAGATCGCATAAGGCCTTCCTCTCGGCGATCCACCCAGAGTTGGGTCGTGCGGAGGCAATTTTCCGGTCCACTCCCAAGCGACGCTCCGCGCGACCCTCCTCAGCAAGGCTGAGCGCCCTCAGTGGCGCGTCAGAAATCAATCCTGTCTGGTGCGAAGATGATAGCAGTTGCGTCGCTTCTTCTGATTGTCCGTTGAGGAGGGTTCCGGAATGCTGAACTACAACAGCGCAGAAAATTAAGGTCGGAATCGACCCCGCCCCCAAACCTTTTAGCAGGCCCTACTGTTCTCCCGCCAAGATCTCTGTGCTAGGCAGCCCCGAAAGCGCCACTGATGCGCGCGACCAGAGTTACCCTCTCGATATCGAAGGCAGTACGCTTGAAGGTTTACCGACCAGAGATTGACGGCCTAAGGGCCATATCGGTGATAGCGGTTATTCTCTATCACGCCGAGTTCACGGTTGCCGGCCACACGTTGCTTCAGGGTGGATACATCGGCGTCGATGTGTTTTTTGTGATCAGCGGCTTCCTGATTTCCCGGATTTTGCTGACAGAAATCGAAGCGACGGGACGTATCGATTTCCTCAAATTCTATGCCCGGCGTGCCCGAAGAATTCTGCCTGCATTGTTCGCAGTCATTTTCGCGACGATGCCCTTCGCCTATTATTTTTTGTTGCCGTTGGAACTCACTGACTACGCGAACTCCATAGGCTCTTCGCTCCTGTTTGGATCGAACATCTATTTTTATTTTACCGCCGCGCAGTACGGGGAGCCCAATACCCTTCTCAAGCCTTTTCTTCACACCTGGTCGTTGAGCGTCGAAGAGCAATTTTATATTGGGTTTCCGGTCTTGTTGCTGATCGTGCGCCGATACCTGAAATCCAGGTTTTTGCCGTGCGTGTTGGTCGCGGCAGCCCTGAGCTTTGTATTCTGTTTCGTCACGGTACGGCACGATCCGCAACAGGCCTTCTACTCGCCGCTCACCCGGGCCTGGGAACTGCTGGCCGGAACACTGCTCGCCTATTACGAGGTACGGCGTGGACGGCCTCGCCCCCAGCCGTTGCTCGCGGCGGCCGGGCTTATCCTCGTTGTTGGTTCACTCATCTTGTTTGAAAAGGGTACGGTTCATCCTGGCCGGGTCACTGTGATTCCAGTTCTCGGGACCTGTCTGGTGCTCGCATTCGCCAGCCGCGAGAACGCAATCGGGCGCCTGTTGGCTTCTCGGCCTGCGGCGCTCACCGGATTGGTGTCCTACTCCTTATATTTGTGGCATTATCCGGTCTTCGCCTTCTGGCGGCTGACGAGCTTGGATTTCGGCAACAGCGACAAGTTTCTCGCCATCACGGTGACGGTCCTGGTCTCCGTCGTCAGCTTTGTCGTCGTCGAAAAGCCCCTTCGCCACAGCAGGAGAAGCCGCGCTCTCTGGGTCACCTTAAGCTCATCCGTTGCAACCATCGCGGCTGCTGTCCTTTCAGCAATCATGATGGCCGGTTTTCCTCACAGGTTGGATGACGTCTATTCACCTCTCGCGCAGGCGAACGAAGCACGGCTCGAAAGCACGTTTTTAAGCTTGAACGACAACATTCAAGCTGAGAAGCCCGTGATCTTCATCATTGGGGACTCGCACGCCAGAAACTGGTCGATTGCGCTGAAAAATTACATCGATACCGACCGGTATCAAGTCGTGGCCCTCAGCTATTTGAACTGCATGGTCGAGATCAAGAACGATAATGTCAAAGCCCCCTCTCGCGCCAGCATTTACGACAAATACTGCATTCCCTTTGAACAATATATCAACGACAAATCATTGCTCAGCCGAACGAAAGCGATCTTCCTCACGAGCCTTCGGCCTTTCGAGTACACCGCCAACGCGTTCAGGTTCGAGCTTATTTCCTGGATGAAAAGCCACTCGGATAACGCGCGCGTTTTCGTTTTCGGAAACTATTTCCAGCTCGACGAATCGCACTCGTGCCTGGGGCTGATGTTTCAGAGAAAATCCGATGCCTCCATATGCCTGCGGGAAGCGAGCTATCCGCCGGCCAACCAGCCTTTGGCGCAATTGCCGTTGTTCCCTTCCGATCTTGCGTTCACCTATGTCGATATCGTCAAGCTTCACTGCGATTACGACAAGGAGAAATGCCTCACCAGCAGCAAGGGTGTTCCGTTCATCACAGACTGGAACCATATGACAGCAGAATTTCTGACAACCTTGATTGGTGACATTCTGGAAAAGAGAACCGCCGATCTACGCAGCGACGGCCTGCTCGATTTCCTGGTACCGCCGCACGCCAGCCAAGCCGAACGAACGGCAAGTTCTCAGCCGAACGCCACCTCTTCCGCTTCTCCATCGAATTAAGCGGTGAGACGCCAAGCTTGCGCAACTGATCGTTAGGAATTTGTTGACCATAAACTGGCTTTACTGAGCCTGATGGATGCGGCGTTCCCGCGCGTCGTCCGAGTGTTTGGTGTGGGACGGGTTTGTTCGTGTTGAAGTATTCACAGGGTTTATCGGGTGAAGCCTTGGGCGGAATTGCCGCGCTCCTGTCGCGTGCCAAACGCTTCGCAGCGCAGACCATTCTGCCGGCTCTATTTGCGCTGCCGGCACTTATCGGTTCTGCGTCCCTCGCCTCAGCGGAAGATCGGGCGCTGAAGCTGTTCTTTACCCATACGGGCGAAAGGGCCACGATTACCTACAAGCGGGATGGAAAGTTCGATCCCAGGGGCCTGTCTCAGATCAACCGGTTTCTGCGCGACTGGCGAAGGAACGAGCCGACGCGGATGGATCCGCGGCTGCTGGACCTGGTCTGGGAGGTGTACAAGAAGAGCGGCGGCAAGGATTATATCCACGTCGTCTCCGCCTATCGGTCCCCTGCCACCAACAACATGCTGCGCAATCGCTCGCGCAGCACTGGAGTCGCCAAGAAGAGCCAGCACATGCTGGGCAAGGCGATGGATTTCTACGTTCCCGGCGTGAAGCTTTCAACGCTGCGTGCCATTGCCATGCAGATGCAGGTCGGCGGTGTCGGGTATTATCCGACCTCGGGATCGCCCTTCGTGCATCTCGACGTCGGCAATGTCCGGGCCTGGCCCCGCATGTCCCGGCAGGAACTCGCGCGCATATTCCCGAATGGGAAGACGATGCATCTTCCGGCCGATGGCCGCCCGCTGCCGGGATATAACCAGGCGGTTGCAAACTACAGGAAGCGCGTCAGTGCCACCGCGATCGAGATCGCCAGCACCGCCGGAGAAGACGAAGACGTGGCGGCGTCGAGCACGCCGAGCGGCGACACCAAGGACAGCAAGCTGGTGACGGCGCTGCTGCCGGCGCCGAAGAGCCGGGCCTTGAATGCGCTCGCGCAGCAGACTGGCGCGGTCGAGCGGGATGACAAAGGCTCTGCTTCGGATCTTTCATCTCTCCCGATTCCGATACCGGCGATGCGCCCGTCAGCCGTTGCGCAGGACGCGGGCGCGGACGACAGGCTGGAAACTGCCTCGATCGGCCCGATTGCAGCCCTTCCGGAGAAACGGCCGCCCGCATCGCCGGCTCACGCGCGCTTCCATCCCGTCGTCGGCGCACAGCAGACCTCCAGGCAGGACGTTGACATGATCGCCTCCCTGCCGATGATCGCGTCTTGGGAAGAAGCAGATTTCCTTGGATCGACGTCCGAAGCGGCGCTGATGCAATGGGCGCTGCATTCTCCCGGGGCGGCGTTTGGCTTGAGCGCGCCTCGCCTTTCTCCCCGCACGGTTCATCGCGAAGCGCATGTCGCGGCTTCAGACGAGAATCCCGTTCCGGTCGCCGCCACAGGTCCGTTCGACGCCAGCCGGTTTTCGTCGCTCCCGGAGGGTTGACCACTGGAAAACGATAGAAGGCGTTTCTAGGCTTGCGTCAGAGAATTGCTCAGTTGCTGTAGGGACAATGGCGGAGAGCTGATGGCGACGCGGCAATAACAGAGATGCTCTTCTCTCTCTTCGCGATCAGATCAGAGCGATCAAAAAGTTTCAACGCAAAGTTTGAACTATATCATCACTCGCCCAGTGCTCAAGATCCGTATTGATAGATCATGCGTCGCAGGAACTTCTTCAGTACCGGTGCGTTAGGAGTGCGAATGTGATCGTCGCTCGGTCGACCTCGCATTTGTCCTTTCCAACTCTTTGCAGCCCCGCAAGTCAGCGGGGCTTTATTTTGCAGAAGTACTTTGCTCCGTACGGCACCGTACGGAAACTCTTGCGGCCCGCGGGCGTTTCTTGCTTCGGATCGCGCAGAGGGAGCCTCTCCTGTCTCCGCGCGCACCCCTATGCTCTGTGCGATCCACAATACCTCAAGACACCGACCCACCATTTCATGCCGCCGTACAAATGCCGCCGCCTCAGGCAACATCTCACTGGCTCAGTGAACAACCGCGATCACCCGTATTCCGGCTTCCTCCGCGGCGCGAATGAGTGCGGCGCGCGCTACATGGGGCGAAATATTGCCCTGGATCGCGTCCAGGCAGGTCTTTACAGCCGCTATATATTCCCGGCCGTCATCCGTCGGCCAGGCGGCGATAAGCGCGCCGGCGACCTCGCCGAGCGACCGGACCAGCCTGTGTTTTTCCTGACCGTCCATTACAAGCATCAGAGGCGCGAAGTCTTCGCTTGTGTGCCAGTCCACGATACCGACCGTCTGTATTGCCATTCGTTGCTTTACCCTCACAAGAAGCCTTCCCTATCCCCTGAAACGCGGGGCCTGGATCGGCAGGTTGGCGCTTCGCCAGGAGGTCTCGGCGGTGTTTCGCGACAGACCAAAACCTTCCTGAGATGTCCCTTGAATCGGACGGGAAGCATCTAAGGCAGGTGATGCCGGGGAAAAGCCGGACCTAAGTCGGACTGGAAGGGCGGCACCTGCTGTTCATATAACAGAGTCATGTAACCTGCAGGTCCGTGGAGGGGCGGAACGGGAGGAGGAGATGAAGTTCGGCCCTGACAACAACAACCACGAAGAGCGCTGTCCGCAAGGCCACAGTTCGGCAGCGACCATCGCCACAATCGAAGCAGCCCTTTCCGCTGATCCCGACATCGACAGCAGCGCTATCGAGGTCAGGATGCTCGGTCCCGTCGTGCTGCTGGAAGGCTATATTACAAAGCCCGCCGACCGCGAGAAAGCCATCTCGCTGGCGGCGATGATCGTCGGCCAGGAGAATGTCCACGACCGGATGCTGAGCCGTTTCCCGACGCAGTAGCGAGGAGTCGGCGGCTGGGACCAAGGTCGGCTAAAGCCCCGGCCTGAAGACCTAACTCCGGAACCGTTCCTCCATTAGCCGGTTGGCACTCCAGCGGAACCAACCGCATCAATGGAGCAATAAATGAATATCAAAGCAGTAACAACTGCCGCTGGCATCCTGCTGGCATCGGCGTCTGCCTTTGCGCAGCAGTCGACGGTCACAGGTGCGGTCGGTGGCGCCGCGACGGGTGCCATCGTCGGCGGCCCGGTGGGTGCCGCCGTCGGGGGCATTGTCGGCGGCGTCGCAGGCAGCGTCATCGATCCGCCGCCGTCAAAGGTGGTGACCTATGTCGAGCAGGCTCCCGCCCCGGCTGAGCGCGTCGTGGCGAAGGAGAAGGTTGTCGTCGGGCAACCCCTGCCGGAGACCGCCGTCGTGACGCCAATTCCCGATGATCCGAAATATGCATACGCGATCGTCAACGATCAGCGTGTGATCGTCGAACCTTCCTCGCGGACGGTCATCCAGGTCATCGAATGACCCCTGGGCGGCAAAGCCGCCATTCCAATCAGGGCGCGCATGTCACACATGAGGGTGCAGGCGGCATCGCGCGTTCGAACTTCGGAGATTGATCATGAAAAGCAACCATCTCACCATGCTTCTGGCAGTGCTGTCGCTTAGCGTGTCGCCGCTTGCCACACTGCCGGCCGCGGCCCAGCAGGACGCCACCAAGAGCAGCGGCCAGACCCAGTCCGGTTCTCAAAGCACGGATTCCGGTTCGCAGGCCGGCTCCGGCAAGACCGACTGCACCCCCGATGCTTCCGGAGCCTGCCCGCAGGGCAAGGGCCAGACGACGCAACAGAAATCCGGCCAGGGCTCCGACATGAAAAAGAGCGCTGAACAGCCTTCGAACGACAACGGTTCGACGAGTGGAAGCCCCTCGGGCAAGGCTTCGACGGAAACCAAGCCCGCATCGCCGGACGCCAGCGGCGCCACCACGACCGAACAGAAGCCCGCCGCCAAATCCGGCACCACCACCACGCAGAGCGGCGATACGTCGAAGCAGCCGAGCGATCAGAACGCGACGATGACAAACAAGAGCTCGTCCGAAACCAACGTCAACAACAACACGACGACCAACAACCAGACGAACACCAAAACCAACGTCAACATCTCGGTCGAGCAGCAGACCGAAATTCGAACGGTCGTAAAGGAGGCCCATGTCAAGCCGGTGAAGGAAGTGGACTTCACGGTCTCCGTCGGGGTGAAAATCCCGAAGAAAGTCCGGCTTGAACCACTGCCCCCACGCATCGTCAAGATCGTTCCGCAGTATGTAGGCTATCGCTTCTTCATCCTTGCGGATGGCCGGATCGTTATCGTCGATCCGAATGCTCTGACGGTTGTCTACATCATCGAGGCCTGACAGCTGGTCCCGGCGGCGCCCTCTTCGCCGCCGGGCCGTCCCCCGGCACCCTCCATTGGATACGCACATTGAGTGACTCGCCTTCCTCTTGGCTTAAGCGTTTACTCAGTCGGTCTGGCGGAGGAAGCAGACCATGGCCATGTATCTCACACGCTTCAGCTACACGCCCGAGACCTGGGCGCGCATGATCGAAAAGCCTGAGGATCGCCGCGAGGCGGCACGCAGCTACATCGAATCCGTGGGCGGCAAACTCCATGGGTTCTGGTACGCCTTTGGCGAGCATGACGGATGGAATTTGTGGGAGGCGCCTGACAACGTATCGATGGCGGCCGTCACGCTTGCGATCGGCGCCGGCGGCGCGCTCAGCTCGATCGAGACCACCGTGCTGCTCGAAGTCGAGGATACGATCCTGGCCCTGGAAAGAGCGAAGTCGATCCGATACCGCCCGCCGGCAGCCTAGGTTGCGGTAGCATCAAAGCGCGCCGAGACCTTTCGGATCCGCTCGCGCTTCAGCTCATGGTTTACGCAGGCGGCTGTCGAAGGATCGCAGCCTACTCGCTCTGCCTGAAATTCCGGATGCGATCGAACAGCACCGCCAGCACGATCGCGCCGCCGATAAAGGTCCCCTGCCAGAAGGCGTTGATGCCGAGCAGGCCGAGGCTGTTGCGGATCACTTCGATCAGCGCCGCGCCGACCAGGGCGCCGAAGGCGGTGCCGACGCCGCCGGCGAGATTGGCGCCGCCGATGACGGCGGCGGCGATGACCTGCAGCTCCATGCCGGCACCGATATTGGTGGTGACGGCGCCGAGCCAGCCGGTCTGGACGATGCCGGCAATGCCGGCAGACAGCGCCGAGATCATGTAGACGGCGACCTTGATGCGGCGCACGGGAACCCCGGTCAGCGTTGCGGCGTGTTCATTGCCGCCAATGGCAAAGATATAGCGGCCGAAGCGCGTCCAGCGCAGCACGAAGCCGGTGAGCAGCGCCAGGATGATCATGTAAAGGACGGGATTGGCAATGCCGAGGAACCAGGCGCCGCCGCCGAGCGCCAGCAGCTTGTCGTGATCGGGACCGAACTGGAAAACCACGGTGTTGTTGGAGGCGACCATGGCGAGGCTGCGCGCCACTGACAGCATGCCGAGCGTCACCACGAAGGGCGGGAAATCGAGATAGGCGATCATCACGCCGTTGAAGGCGCCGACGACAAGCGCCGTGCCGATCGCGGCCGCGATGCCGATTTCGATGCCGTAGCCGGCATGCATGGTGACCGCCAGCACCATGCTGCAGAGGCAGAGCACCGAGCCCACGGAGAGGTCGATGCCGCCGGTGATGATGACGAGCGTCATGCCGAGCGCGATGATGGCGACAAAGGTGACGTTGCGGGTGATGTTGTAGAGGTTCTTCGCCGTCGCGAAGGAATCGGTGGCGAAGGACAGGAAGAGGCAGGCGAGAATGACGGCGATCAGCACCCAGAAGGTCTGGCTGCCGACGAACTCCGAAAGCCGGCTTCGCTCTCTCTGCGCAATCGTCTGGTCAAGGGTAACTGCCATTGCTGACCTTCTTTTCTGCCGTGCCGCGCCGCTCAAACCTGTTCGATGGCGCCTGTTATGAGACCCGTCACTTCCTCCGGCGAACTCGCCGCAATCGGTTTGTCGGCGACTTTCCGGCCGCGGCGCATGACGATGACCCGATCGGCGACGGTGAACACGTCGGGCATGCGATGGCTGATCAGCACGACCGCAATGCCGCGATCGCGCAGCTCGCGGATCAGGTTCAAGACCTCGGCCACCTGGCGAACCGAGATGGCGGCCGTCGGCTCGTCCATCAGCACGATCTTCGCCTCCGACAGCATGGTGCGGGCGATCGCCACCGCCTGCCGCTGACCGCCCGACATCTGTTTGACGAGATCGCGCGGGCGGGTTTCCGATTTCAGCTCCTTGAAGATCTCGCCGGCGCGCCGATACATCGTCTTGTAATCGAGAATGCGGAACGGGCCGACGCCGCGGCTGAGCTCCCGGCCGAGGAAGACGTTGGCGGCGGCCGTCAGATTGTTGCAGAGCGCCAGATCCTGATGGACGATCTCGATGCCGTGCTGGCGCGCCTCGACCGGCCGGTGCATGACGATCTCCTTGCCGTCGAGGCGCATCGTGCCCTCGCTCGGCCGGAAGTTGCCGGCGATCATCTTGACCAGCGTGCTCTTTCCGGCGCCGTTATCGCCCATCAGGCCGACGACCTGGCCGGCTTCGAGCGTAAACGACACGTCATTGACAGCCTGGATGGCGCCGAAGTGCTTAGAAATATTGGTGAGTTCGAGAACCGCAACCAGCCGACCACCCTCCCCGGAACCTGCAGGTCTGCCTTCGCCGCCAGTTGCCGGTCAGACGCCTGCGATCTCGCTTTTGCCGATCTCCTCCCGGAAGAGCGATTGGGTTCATTAATGCAAAAGCGCCAGGAATCGTCAATCGAATGTCCGCTAAAACGGCCCCTCATCACAAAAATCTATTTAGTACGACAAATACAGATTGACGCGGGAAACGCGCGCATATTAGCTGTTGCTGGGGAGAGAGGTATGCTGATCCTTGTCACCGGGGCTACGGGCAAGGTCGGGCGGCGCTTCATTACTGGGCTGCTTGACGAGCCGCGATTTTCCAAAGCACGCATTCGCGCGCTTTGCCATAATCGCGTGCTTGATGAAACCGACCGCGTCAGTGTCGTGAAGGGTTCGATCGCCGACAGCGACGTCGTCGCAGCGGCGATGGACGGTGTCACCCATGTCGTGCACCTCGCCACCTGCAAGGAGATCCCCGCGGATGTGATGGACATCACCGTCAAGGGGCTGTTCTGGCTGCTCGAGGCGTTCCGCGCCAGCCCCACGGCAAAGCAGTTCATCCTGATCGGCGGCGATGCCGGCATCGGGCATTTCTTCTATCGCCATGACGGACCGGTGACCGAAAAGACGCCGCATAGCGCCTATCCCGGCTGCTACGCGCTCTCCAAGGTGCTGGAAGAGGTGATGCTCGAGCAGTTCGCCATCCAATACGGCATCAACAGCTGCTGCCTGCGCGCTCCCTGGATCATGGAGAAGGACGATTTCAAGTTTACCCTCTCTTTTGGTGACGATGTCTTCGGCGGGCCGGACTGGAAGAGCCTGGTGCCGCCGGCCGATGCGGAACGTTATGCGCGCGCCGGCACGGTGCCGCTGCTGCGCGATGCCGACGGGCGGCCGCTGAAGCGCAATTTCGTCCATGTCGACGATCTTGTCACGGCGATCCTGGCGGCGATCGACAATCCGCGCGCCGTGGGGCAGCTTTTCAACATCGCGATGGACCGGCCGGTCGATTACGGCGAGGTCGCCGCTTATCTCGCCCGCACGCGCGGGCTCGGCTCGGTCGACATCCCGAGCGAATATCACTCGAACTGGATGGATAACAGCAAGGCGAAGTTCCTCTTGGACTGGCGCCCCGTCTACGATCTGGAAAAGCTCATCGATTCAGCCTGGGAATACCGGCGTTCAAGGGAGGAGCCTCGTATCGTCTGGTATCCCGGTTGATAACAGGGCGGGCGAAGGCGTCCGCCATTTCAAAAGGGAGGAAGCTATGAGGAAGGCATTATTGCTGGGTGCTGCTGCAGTCCTGGCGTTCACGGCCGGTGAGGCCATGGCCGCCAAGAAGCAGCTGG
This sequence comes from Rhizobium sp. NLR22b, assembly GCF_019685295.1. Taxonomy (NCBI): domain Bacteria; kingdom Pseudomonadati; phylum Pseudomonadota; class Alphaproteobacteria; order Hyphomicrobiales; family Rhizobiaceae; genus Rhizobium; species Rhizobium sp. NLR22b. The sequence continues at coordinate 5,062 of NZ_JABDWM010000010.1, read as the reverse complement.
TCATCGTCGTCAAGGGCCTCGACAATCCGTTCTTCGAGGCGATCAACCAGGGTTGCCAGAAGTGGAACAAGGAAAACGCCTCGGCCGAATATGAATGCTTCTATACCGGCCCGGCATCGACCTCGGACGAGGCCGGCGAAGCGCAGATCGTCCAGGATATGCTCGGCAAGGCCGATACGGCGGCAATCGCCATCTCGCCCTCCAACGCCAAGCTGATCGCCCAGACGCTGAAGACGGCCAATCCGAGCGTGCCCGTCATGACGCTCGACGCCGATCTGGCGGCCGAAGATTCGGCTCTGCGCAAGACCTATCTCGGCACCGACAACTACCTGATGGGCGCCAAGATCGGCGAGTATATCAAGAAGGCCAAGCCGAAGGGCGGCAAGATCTGCACCATCGAGGGCAATCCCGGCGCCGACAACATCCTGCGCCGCGCCCAGGGCATGCGTGACACGCTGAGCGGCAAGAAGGGGCTCGACGCCCTGAAGGGCGAAGGCGGCTGGACCGAGGTGGCGGGCTGCCCGGTCTTTACCAATGACGACGGCGCCAAGGGCGTGCAGGCGATGACCGACATCCTTGCCGCCAATCCCGACCTCGATGCCTTCGGCATCATGGGCGGTTGGCCGCTGTTCGGCGCACCGCAGCCCTATCGCGACCTGTTCAAGCCGATGGCCGACAAGATCGGCAAGAACGAATTCGTCATCGGCGCCGCCGACACGATCGGCGACGAAGTGGCGATCGCCAAGGAGGGCCTCGTGACCGCGCTCGTCGGCCAGCGGCCCTTCGAAATGGGCTACAAGGCGCCGACCGTGATGATGGATCTCATCGCCGGCAAGAAGGTCGACGATCCGGTCTTCACCGGGCTTGACGAGTGCACCAAGGATACGGTCGACACCTGCATCCAGAAATGACGCCCTAATCGGAGCGCCCATTCCGGTGGGCGCTCCCCTGCATTACCCTTCGATTTCCGAAAAGATCCAGTCGGAAAAAATGCGCATGGCCGGCGTGACCGGCCGCGACTGCAGGCGCGTCAGCCAATAGTTTCCGAGCGAGATGGCGGTGGCGAAAGGCTGAACGATCGCGCCCGAGCAGAGGTGCCTTGAAAACATCGCGGGCGGGGCGAGCGCCACGCCGAGCCCTTGCAGGGCCGCCTCCATCATGCCGACGGAGGAATCGAAGACGATGCCGGCATTGACTTGGGCGGCCGGCGGCACGCCCGCGGCCTGGAACCAGGTGCTCCACTCATCCGTGCGGTAGCTGCGAAGCAGCGTCACTCCGGCAAGGTCTGCCGGCGATTGGAGATCATCGGCCAGTTTCGGGATGCAGAGAGGCGAAAACGGCGCTTCGAACAGGCGCTCAGCCTGCGTGCCGTGCCATGAGCCGCTGCCGAAGCGGATGGCGAAATCGAGCCCTTCCGCCGCCGGATCGACGCGGTTGTTGTTGGTGGAAATGCGCAGATCGATGAAGGGATGCCGGCGCTGGAAATCCGCAAGCCGCGGCAGGAGCCAGCCGACGGCGAAGGTTCCGACGACGCCGAGGAACAGCAGCTCGCGCACCTGCCCTGCCTCGATCCTGCCGAGCGTCGTCGCCATCTGGTCGAAGGAGGCGGTGACCGTCGGCAGCAGCGCTTCGCCTTCCGCGGTGATCTTCAAGCCGCGGGGAAGGCGCTGAAACAGCGCCACCCCCAACCGCTTCTCCAGGCCCTTGACCTGCTGGCTGACGGCCGCCTGGGTGACGCAGAGCTCGATTGCGGCGCGGGTGAAGCTCAGATGTCGCGCGGAGGCTTCGAAGGCGCGGAGACCGTTCAGCGGAAGGAATGGACGAACCATGTAAGCCCTAGATTTTCTTTTATCTCCCGCGAGATATCATCGTTTGTGATCGGAAAACAGCGCCTTTAAACGCGGCCTGAGTGCGCTTCACGCTCTGTTGACCGACCTTTGGAGGATGACCGATATGAATATTATTGGGGTAAGAATTTTATCAGCCGCTTTGATCTCGACATGCACTTGCGCAAGCGGCTTTGCCGCCGATGCCGCGAAAGTGAGGGCGATCGCCGACGCCGCGATCAAGCCGGTCATGGAGAAGAATGCCATCCCGGGCGTTGCCGTCGGCATCACCATCGATGGAGAGCAGCATGTCTTCACCTATGGCGTCGAGTCGAAAGAGACCGGCCGGTCCGTGGCGCCGACGACGCTGTTCGAACTCGGATCGATCAGCAAGACTTTCACTGCGACGCTGGCATCTTACGCTGACGCGAAGGGCGGGTTTTCGCTTGACGGCAAGGTGAGCACATATCTGCCGGCGATGAAGGGCAAGCCGTTCGGCGATGTCGCGCTGATCAATCTCGCCACCCATGCCGCTGGCGGATTTCCGCTGCAGCTGCCTGACGACGTCAACACCGAAAAGCGGCTGCTTTCCTATTTCGCTGCCTGGGAGCCCTCTTACGCGGCGGGGACGCAGAGAAGTTACGCCAATCCAAGCATCGGCATGCTCGGCTACATCACGGCGAAGGCGATGGGCGGCGATTTCACCGCCCTGATGGAGGGCAAACTGTTTGCCGCTCTCGGATTGAAGAACACCTTTATCAAGGTGCCAAAGTCGCGGCTGGTCGATTATGCCCAAGGCTATAAGCGCAGTGGCGAGCCGGCGCGGCTGACCCCTGCCCTGCTCTCCTCCGAAGCCTATGGCGTGAGATCGACCGCCGGCGACATGATCCGCTTCGTCGGCGCCAATATGGGCCTGGTCAAGCTCGACCAAACGCTGCAGCAGGCGATTGCCAGGACCCATACCGGATATTTCAGCGTCGGGGCGATGACCCAGGATCTGATCTGGGAGCAATATGCCTATCCCGCCACCCTGGCGAGCCTGCTCGAGGGCAATTCGGCCGCGATGCTGAAGACAATTCCGGTCTCTGAGTTCAGGCCACCGATGAAACCGCGTGACGACGTCTGGATCAACAAGACAGGCTCGACCAACGGCTTCGGCGCCTATGTCGCCTTCATTCCCAAGGAACGCCTCGGAATCGCCATCCTGGCCAATAAAAATTATCCCAATGAGGATCGGGTGGCCGCCGCCTATCAGATTTTGACCGCGCTTGCGGCCGACTGATCGCAAAGGGTGCAGTCTGCGTGACGGACGCGGAGCGGACTGTTTACGCGTCGTCCGCGAAGCACAGCGAGGGCAATGCTCTGAATCAAGTGCTCGTCTCGAGTCGGACCTTAGCCCGATGCGCGACTGCGCCCTTATGATAGAGAACTCTTTGCGACTGACGGACATGCTGTAGTCGAGCCGGCTATAGCATGTCCAACAGTCCGCAACTTCGCCCCGCAGTACACAGGTCGATGCTACCTTAAGTACTGAACATTAATAATTAAGATTAACGCGCGAGTATTTCTTAGAATTTCTCTAGGTAATTGCCAGTTCTTATAGGGAATGCTAATAGACAATTACCTTTTTGAAGTCATCAGGAGCAATGCAAATGAAAACTGTATTGATTTCGGGCGGAGCTGGTTTCATCGGATCTCATCTGTGTGACCGACTTCTGCTCAGGACTGACGTTCAGAAACTCGTCGTTGTCGACAATCTTTGGACCGGACTTTTCGAAAACATAGAGCACATCAAGGACCCGCGTTTCCACTTCGTGAAATCGGACGTCGAAACCCTGCAGACCTCCGATAAATTCGACGAAATCTACCACCTTGCCTCTCCCGCGTCGCCGCCCTGGTATATGAAGGAGCCGAAGCGGACGATTTCCGCCAATCTTCTCGGGGCAATGCGGCTTCTCGATCTTCTGAAGAAGGGCGGTCGCTTCGGCTTTGCTTCGTCTTCCGAAGTCTATGGCGATCCGCTGGTCTCGCCGCAGCCGGAATCCTACAAAGGCCAGGTCGACTGTACCGGGCCACGCTCGTCCTACGACGAGAGCAAGCGCTGCACGGAATCGCTGCTGTTCGAAATGCAGCGCACCCAGGGGCTCGACGTCAAGGTCGTCCGCCCCTTCAACATTTATGGCCCCCGCACCCGCGCCGACGATGGGCGCGCGGTCTCCAACTTCATCACCCAGGCGCTCTTGGGCCGGCCGATCACCGTATTCGGCGACGGTCTGCAGTCCCGCAGCTGGGGTTATGTCGACGATATCGTCGACGGTTTCGCCCGATATTTCTGGATAAACCAAACCGACTATAAGGGGCCCCTGAATGTCGGCAACGATCGCGAGATCTCGGTTCTGGAGGTCGCGCAATATGTCTCCCGCCTCGTCGGCGGCGCGCCGATCGTCTTCGAGCCCTCCCCCCCGCAGGATCCCACCAACCGGCGGCCGGACCTCAGCAATGCGAACTACGTCATGCCCGAGTGGTCGTGCAAGATCACTTATGAACAGGGTGTGGCTCTGACGCTCGACTGGTTCAGGGAAAAACTGAAGACGGACCAACAGTCATCGCAATTGCGAACGGCGCGGCGCTAATCGGGCAGCTTTCGGACGCACGAAGGCTACTCCGATTTTCCGAACTGACGCATCGTGCCTTCCGAAGATCGATCTCGATTCAGGTTCGATGCGCACGGCTCAAGGGTGCGATCGAGAGTGTATGGATGCGAGTACCAATTCCGTCTGATCTCAAGGATATGAATTTTCCGGTACCCCTTCACTATCTAGAGCTTTTCCGGGTTAGATTGAATCATTCTGTTGGCTCAAACGGAGTCGGATGGTCGACCGGCCGGCGCGCGTCGTAGCCCAGTTCTACGGCCAAGCGGGCCGGTCGATCAGCCGGCCCGTTTCAGCCAACCCGAAGGGCCGGGCATGCTTCCGCCAGGATCAAAGGCGATCGGCTCGGACGTACCTGGGTATGCCCGTCGCCAATCGCCTTTGCCCTGACGAAAACCTGCTCCGGCAGAATGCTTCAATCTAGCCCGGAAAAGCTTGTCTTATGATTTCCACGCTTTTTGTTGAGATAAAGAAGCGCCGGAGAGGACGGCCATCCTTCTCCGGCGATGGGGGACGGATCGTGAAATGGCAGGTCGACGTTCTTGCGAATGCCGGGCCGAGCTAGAGTTTGATCGCCCCCATCTT